>NZ_JBKOUE010000005.1:0-289055 GCF_046765995.1 Methylophilus sp. 'Pure River'
GCCTGTTGCTCAGTACGCGCTGACAAGTCGGAGTTACCGCTGGAGATCTCGTTCGCCGCCGTCGTGATCGTTTCTACAGCTTCGGTGACAGCAATAATCGGCTCTACAATCAAATCCAGCGTGTTGTTCACACCTTCGATAATCTTGCGGAAGTCACCGTTGTGTTTATCCACATCAGCTCGCACGGTGATGCGGCCTTCTTTGGCCGCATTTGCCAGCAGGTCAGCATCAGCCACCAGCTGATTCACGGCATCCACGCAAGTATTGAGGTTATTCTTGAGCGCATTGAAGTCACCATGGTAATGCTCATTGATACGCGCGGGGATATCGCCTTTAGAGATACGGTCCACGTAGTTTGCGGCGACATTCAGCGGGCTAATCACGGAGTCCAGGGTGTTATTTACGCCTTCAACAATCTTGCGGAAATCCCCATGATGCTTGGCGGCATCGGCACGTGTAGAGAGCTGACCATCCACGGCTGCTTTTGACAGCATGTTGGCATCGCTCACCAGTGCGTTGACGGCATCGATACACTGGTTGAGATTGTTTTTAATGGTATTGAAGTCGCCATTGTAATGATCACTGATTTTGGCCGGAATATGACCATGTGAAATATCTTCCACATATTTGGCAGCCACATTCAACGGGCCAATCACGGCATCCAGTGTCTCATTGACCCCTTGCACGATCTTGCGGAAGTCGCCCTGATGCCTGCTGGCATCGGCTCGCGTCGACAAACGGCCTGCCACAGCAGCCTGCGACAGCATATTGGCGTCGGCAACCAGGGCCTGCACCGCATCAATACACTGGTTCAGGTTATTTTTAATGGTATTGAAATCCCCTTTGTAGGCATCGGTAATCTTGGCCGGAATCCTGCCTTTGGAAATATCATCCACATACTGCGCCGCCACATTCAACGGCAGAATCACGCCATCCAGTGTCTGGTTAATACTATCCACCAGCACCCGGTATTCGCCATCAAACTTGTGGCTATCACCACGCGCACTCAAATTGCCAGCACTGGCAAAAGTGGCCAGTTGTTTGGACTCGTTGACCAGGGTATGTATCGTATGATTCAGCTTGCCTGCTGAAATGATGACCTCGTCCAGCTCATCATGTGGCACAATTTCCAGCTGCTGCGCCTGGATATGCCCTTGCACCAGGTCTTCCATCATTTGTTTGGCCAGTCTGGACTTGGCAATAATATCCCGTGACACTACATACACAATCCAAAGCACCAGGCACAGCCCCAATGCGGTCATCGCCAGTGTGGTATAGAGTTGGTATTCTTGCTGTGTGACTCTTTTTTGCAGGGTGTGCTGCAGTTGATTCATCAGGGCATAATAGCTTTTATAAGCGGTATCAATGTGCGCACTCGCCTGATTGAAATATTGCTGTGAATCATAAGATAGTGATTCATTCTTTAAAATCGCGGTCATCAACAACTGTTTGATATGCTGCGTAGCGTCAATCAAGGGTTGTATTTCTTGTGTGTTTTTCTGGTCGTAACGTGCGAGTACATGCATATTGTGCATAAAACGGCCATCGGTCTGCTCAATCGCATTCACCAGCCCTTCCAGTTTCAAACGCTCATTTTCCGACATCGTTTGCTTGGCCAGCACCCCGGCCCCCAAGCCACGCACTTGCGCCATGACTTCAATCAACGGCGGGACTTTCAGCACCGCAGTGTCCATCATGTAATAGGACTCCTCCAGCGGATCCAGCGTCAAGCCACTGATATCTGCCTTGATCACGGTCGCTTCAATCAGGAAATTAATAATCGCGGTGTGTTTGACAAAGCTTTCCTCGCGGCTGGCTGCCAGGCTGGATAATGTCAGGGTTTTATAGTTGGTAATGGCGGTTTGCCATTTCTCTGAAAACTCAATCCAGTAAGGATCGTCGTGGCTCACGACCTGGGAAGTCTCGTGCATGAGGCGTATCGCTTCAATGTCTTTGTCCAGCTTGGACTCCAACTCGGCAATTTTCGGTTGCAGCTCGCGCTTGCCACCAAGGTAGTTGGCCATCAAGCCGCGATGTTTCTGCACATCCTCAATCATGACCATGAGCGGACTGATTAAAGCGATGCCCTGGACTTCAGCATCGGTTGTCCGGATATCGGCCTTGTTTTTAAGGATATTGACTGAAGCCAGGTAAGTTAACGGCAGCAAGATAATGCATGCCATCAAAGTCAGTTTTTTGGTAATTGAGAGTCGGTTAAGCATGACGCATCCTCTGTGTGAAAAATTTAATCGAATAGCCATCAATCGATTAAACATCGAGAAAACGTAAAATATAAGCGCTCAAGCGTGAGGGGATGATGGCCGTGTGGCACGGGCGTCATGCATACGTCGTTGTATACATCTCAATCATGAAACGTCTGCATATTGTTCTCGCCGTTTTGCGCCATGTAGTCACAGGTCAGCCTAGACTGCTGCCTACACATTGCTTATCAATGGAGACTGCCTCGTTGCAATCAACCACATGAGATAGATGGTTTTATCATGATAAAAGCACAGGGGTATTTTCAATTGCAGAAAAAAGCGGCCGTTTGTATTTCAATCTATGAACTACTACTTTATGGCCTATAAGCACCCGTTTAACTACCCGTATCGCCACATGCAACAGGCATAAAAAAACCGACTTTCGTCGGTTTGTAAAAGGGACTGCATGGGCATCATGATTTATCGTGAAACATGCCCTTTTATTAAGACACGCCCTTTATAAGGGATAACCAATTACTGCAGATGCCCACAACAAAAAACCTTCAACCAGGGCACTCACCACTTTCAGAAAGACATTTGTCATGGGCTTTTCCTCTCACAGAAACAAGCAATCACATGGGTTAAATCACTCCATTAAAACTCTTCCCACTCTGTATCATCCGTGCCGGTTTTTGCGGCTTTGGTTGGCTGATAACTAGGCGTGTGCGCTGCCGGTTTAGGCTTGCTGACGGGTGCAGCCGGACGGCTGGCGGCCACAGCCCGTGGTGTAGAAGCGTGTGTGGCTTGTGTGGTACCACCGCGCACCTTGAATCTGTTCACCGTATCCATCAGGTTAGACGCTTGCTCAACCAGTGACTCAGCTGCAGCTGCAGCTTCTTCGACCAGGGCAGCGTTTTGCTGGGTGACTTCATCCATATGGTTCACTGCATCGTTAACCTGGTTAATGCCTGAGCTTTGTTCAGCAGAAGCCGCTGTAATTTCACTCATGATATCGGTCACACGTTGTACAGAAGTCACCACTTCGTGCATGGTCTCACCGGCCGTTTCCACCAGTTTGGTGCCGTCAGCGGTTTTATTCACTGAGTCAGTAATCAACTCTTTAATTTCTTTTGCAGCACTGGCTGAACGTTGTGCCAAATTGCGCACTTCACCTGCCACCACCGCAAAACCTCTACCCTGCTCACCTGCACGCGCCGCTTCTACCGCCGCGTTCAGTGCCAGGATATTGGTTTGGAAAGCAATGCCGTCAATCACAGAAATAATATCTTCGATTTTGCGGGCGCTCTCGTTAATTGCACTCATGGTCGTGACGACGTTACCCACCACGTCACCGCCACGAATCGCCACTTGTGACGCGGCTTCGGCCATTTGGTTGGCCTGACGTGCGTTTTCAGCGTTCTGTTTCACGGTAGAAGCCAGTTGCTCCATGCTGGACGCTGTTTCTTCCAGGTTAGAAGCCTGCTGCTCGGTACGGCTGGACAAATCATTGTTACCGCTAGAGATTTCATGCGCGGCTGTATTAATGGTTTCACCGGCATCACGCACGTTGATCAGGATATCGTTCATGATATCCAGCAACTGGTTGATGGAGTTCATGGTTTCAACTGCAGCCCCTTTGGCAATCGAGCTGTCCAGTCTATAGGTCACATCACCGTCAACGGCTAATTTCAGCGCTTCCTTGATCTGGTTCTCCACACGCTTGTCTTGCGTTTGGTCTACCCATTCAATCACAGTGCCCAGACGTTCGCCATCATTGTCAAAAATCGGGTTTGCCGTCAGGCGGAAGAACATATCGCCCACACCAATTTCGGTTTGATGCTTGCCAGTCAGGCCACCCAGCAAATTACGTTGATGTGACGGATTTTTATGAAATACATCATAGCTTTGACCAATCAGCTTCTCTGCATCGAAGTGCGGAAATAACTGTTTGAATGTTTTGCTGGATTCGCGCATGAGCTCCAGCGCAGCCGGGTTCATATAGGTAATAACGCCGTCTTTGTCAGCCATCATCAAACTATTCGATGAAGCCTCCAAAGCATTTTTAATCATGGTCGCTTCGCGGGCTTTCACCTTCTGCGCCTGATCCGCCAATACCGCCTTGGTGATATCAGTGGCGAATTTAACCACTTTCACCGGTTTGCCATCCAGCCCGATAATCGGGTTGTAAGACGCCTGCATGTAAATGTCCTGGCCTTGTTTGCCATAGCGGTGATAAACACCAACATCGGCCTCGCCACGGTTCAGTTTCGCCCAGAAGTCTTTGTATTCTTGGCTGTTTTTAAAACGCTCACTGACAAACATGCTGTGATGTTTGCCGATAATCTCATCCAGTTTGTAGCCGGTCAGATTCAACACATTATCATTGGCGGTCAGAATATTGCCCGCCATGTCAAACTGAATCACCCCTTGTGAGTGATTCACAGCAAAAATCTGGCCTTCAAAGTCCAGCTGGCGCTGTTTTTCCTGGGTGATGCAATAGGAATAGACTTTGACTTTAAGCACCTTGCCTGCGGCATCAACGATAGGCACATAGCTGGTACTAAACCAGTACTCGCTACCGTTCTTAGCAACGCGGCAGATTTCCAGCTTGGCGTTTTCGCCTTTATTCAACTTCTCCCAAAGTTGCTTATATTCAGCACTTTGGGCCGTATTTGCTTTTAAAAGGATAGAAATATGCTTACCAACCACCTCATCATGTTGGTAGCCTAAAGGCTTCAGGAACACCTCGTTACAGTCCAGGATATGTCCTTGCAGGTCACATTCCATCACGCCGAAGGATTGATTCAAGGCCTTTTCTTCTTCTTGTAAAGCCAGGTTGCGTTTTTTATCCGCGGTCACATCTGTCAGGTAGGCCACCACTTTACGTAGCTGCGACCCCTGCATGACAGGCGCATAATACCCCTGGAACCAGACGTCCTGGCCTGCCTTGTTCGTCAGCTTAAATGCCCCGCCCTGGGACTTGCCAGACTGTAATGCCTGCCAGAACTGATCATAGTCCGGCTTGCCTGAGTCTTCACGATTCAGTAGCACACGGTGGTGCTGGCCAACCAGCTCTTTTGCGCTGTAACCCAGCGACTGACACAGATTGTCGTTAACATGGCTAATATCTCCCTTGCCATTCAACTCCACAATCGCTCTTGCTTTATTGATCTCAGTTTTAAGGGCGCTAAATTCTGCGACCTCATCTAAAACCCCTTGATAATCCCGAGTGCCTGCTGCCAACTTGTTAACGATGGTAGAAAACATAATTTTTATCCTTAAAAAAGATCTCCGTTAAGAGTAGTCGCGCTTATGTTTTTGCTGTTGTGCACGTTTTTATAGTTTTCTGTTAATTAATGTACTGCGGCTTCCATCAGTTGCATCTCATCGCTGGTCATCAGCTTATCGATGTCCACCAGGATCAGCATTTCCTGCTCGATGGTCGCCAGGCCGACGATGTACTTGGTGTCAATACGGGTCACCAGTGATGGCACTTCACGCAGATGCTCTTCACGCAACTCACGCACATCCGACACGCCATCGACGACGATGCCGACAATACGCCCGTTGAGGTTGAGAATAATCACCACGGTGAATTCGTTATACTCGACCTTGCCCAGGTTGAATTTAATACGCAAATCGACAATCGGCACGATCTTGCCGCGCAGGTTAATCACGCCTTTAATGAAAGACGGCATGTTGGCGATTTGGGTCACCGCGTCGTAGCCGCGAATCTCTTGCACTTTGAGAATCTCGATGCCGTATTGCTCGCTGCCCAGGACAAAGGTCAGGTATTCACCCGCTGCGGTTTTCAAGCCATTACCTGCGTTGCCGCTCAAGGAATTGCTCATTTCTGTGCTTGTACTCATTGCATATGCTCCTTATGCATTGATGGTATTTTGTGAAGTTAAATAGTTCTGGTTGGAAAATGCCATGCCACCCGTCACATAGTTTGTGGTTTGCCCCATCTGGATAATGGCTGGCACATCCAGAATCAGTGCCACTGAGCCATCGCCCATGATGGTGGCGCCCGAGACGCCCGGAATACGCTTGAAGTTGGTTTCCAGACTCTTGATCACCACTTGCTGCTGGCCAACCAAACGGTCGACAAACAAGGCGGATTTCTTACCGTCGGCCTCCAGGATCAATAACACACCGTCAGTCGGGGTCGTGATCTCGGTTGGATGATTAAACAAGGCATGCAAGGCGATAATCGGTAAATATTCGCCACGCACATGCACCATCAAACCTTCGCCAGTCACTGTTTTCAAGTCCTCGGCACGTGGTTGCAGTGTTTCTACAATCAGGTTCAGAGGCACCACATAGATGCTCTTGCCCAGCGACACAGACATACCGTCCAGAATCGCCAGTGTGAGTGGCAATGAAATCGAAATGGTTGTGCCATAGCCAAGCGCCGAGCGAATCTCAATATGACCGCCCATGGAGGTAATATTCCGTTTCACCACGTCCATGCCTACACCACGGCCAGACACGTCGGTGACCACCTCAGCCGTGGAGAAACCTGGTGCAAAAATCAGGCTGAACACTTCGTTGTCAGTCATGCTTTCATTGACAGGCAAACCATTGGAGGCTGCTTTGGCCAGAATCTTGTCGCGGTTCAAACCACCGCCATCATCGGTCACTTCAATCACGATGCTGCCGCCTTTATGCGCTGCAGACAGGGTTAACGTACCGCTTTCCGGCTTGCCCATTTCACGGCGCACTTCCGGTTTTTCAATACCGTGGTCAACGCTGTTACGTACCAGGTGGGTCAATGGATCCACAATACGCTCAATCAAACTCTTATCCAGCTCAGTAGTTGCACCGCTGGTAACAAATTCAACCTTTTTGCCCAATTTACCCGCCAGGTCACGCACCATACGTGGGAAGCGTGAGAACACAAAGTCCATCGGCATCATGCGGATAGACATCACAGACTCTTGCAAGTCACGGGTGTTACGGGTCAACTGGCCAACACTATTAATCAATGCTTCGTTATCGACCGGGTCGAGGGCATTCACACGTTGCTCAATCATCGCTTGTGTAATCACCAGTTCGCCGACCAGGTTAATCAACTGGTCCACTTTCTCGATGCCCACACGAATCGAAGTGCTTTCTGCACTCTGTGCGGCTGCAGCAGGCTTGTCAGTTTCACGACGGCCTTGTTGCTGACGGCGTTCTTCTTGCGGTGCTGCGGCCACCGGTGTTGCGGCTGCTTCTGCCTTGGCTTTTGCCATCGCAGCGGCTGCATTATCATCACCAATCATTTGTGCCTTAGGCGCATCAGGATGTGGTTTGAACGGTGCAAAGAAACCGTAGCCCTCTTCCTGCTGGTCCTGGCCATTGCTGGCAAACAGACCGTAGCCCATTTCTTCAGCCACTTGTACTTTGCCATCATCCGCTTTGGCGTCGGTTTTGATAATCGGGTCATTATCAAAGAAACCATAACCGGCATCCGCTTCTGCAGCAGCTGGCGCAGCTTCCACCGGTGCGGCAACTGGTGCCGTTTCCACGGCGGCTGGTGCAGGCGCACTGGCTGTATCGCCCGCAACCTGGATCACCAAGGCATCGGCGTCAACAATAAAGGAACAGATAGAGACAATGTCGTCAGCACTGGAATCAGTTTTCACCAGCACGGCATGTACATTCTCGCTGCGTTGATACACGGCGACTTCACCTAACAAGGCCAACTCGTCTTTGAGGTTAGCCAGGTCTTTTTCAGTCACGGTAGGCAAACCAACGTCGTACAAGGTCATGCCTTTGGCTTTTTCCTCGTCCGTAATCGTCAATGCAGGTTTTGCCACTTCAGCGGCTGGCGCTGCAGCAGGCGCAGCTTCAACACTGGCAGCAGCCTCAACCGGTGCAGCTGCCACCGCGGCCTTGCCTTCAGAAAGTGACTTCAGCATCATCGCGACATCGCTCACTTGCTCAGCATTCACGTCTGAGCCATGACGATGACCATCGACTTGCATCTTGATCACATCTTTGGCAGCCAAAAACGCATCCACGTGTTCGGTGGTCAACGCCATCTCGTTTTTACGGATTTTGTCGAGCAGGTTTTCCAGCACATGCGTAATTTCTGTCATGTCCATAAAACCAAACGTAGCGGCGCCCCCTTTAATAGAGTGTGCCGCTCTGAAAATAGCGTTTAATTGCTCGACATCTGGCGATTCCACATCGATACCAAGCAACAGGTGCTCTGCTTCAGCCAACAACTCCTCGGCTTCGTCAAAGAACACCTCATAAAACTGGCTCATATCCACTGTCATTGTTTACTCCAGTTCCTTTACCAGCGGCGCTTAGGCACCGATTACTTTTTGAACAACTTCAATCAGGCGTTTAGGATCAAAAGGCTTCACCAACCAGCCATTGGCACCTGCCGCTTTCCCTTTTGCCTTCATCTCGTCAGAAGACTCTGTGGTCAACATCAGGATAGGCACTTTCTGGTAGGAAGCGAGTGTGCGCAAATTGGTAATCAGGGTCAGGCCATCCATCACCGGCATGTTTTGATCTGTCAGTACCAGATCCACAGTTTTTTCCTTGGCTTTATTGAGGCCATCCTGACCATCGACGGCCTGCACGACATCATAGCCAGCAGCTTTCAGACTAAAAGCCACCATCTGACGCAGGGATCCGGAGTCGTCTACTGTTAAAATTGTTTTCGCCATGTTTGATTCGCCTTTTTCACTAATTTCGTTAAACGCTGCTGTATTAAAATAAGTCTATGTCACCGGTAGCCAAGTCTTGCTGATTGACCGACTTGCGTAAATTGCCGGTCAGGTGCTGGCTACCCTGATCAAAATTCTGGTTAAGCTGCATGATGAAGCGCCTGATTTCTTCATGCTCGTCATCCGCAGCCATCGGGAACTGATGACTGGACAGCTCATGTAACAAATCTTTTAAGCCATGCACACGGTTGATGGTGCGCTGCAACAACTGGTTGGTCATGTCCTGGAACTGCATGCCGGTCACCACTTTATTCACTTCCAGACCGATGCTGTCCTGAAACACCTGCAGTTGCTGCATTTCTTCCGGTTGCAATTTGCCAGCGTCTGCCAACAACTGCAGTGCAGCCTGTTGGTCTGTGAGCTGGGCATACACCGTCATAAAACTGGCGCTCAGCTTTTCAATCGCTTCATTCAGTAAAAAGGCAGTTTGCTGCAAATCAGTTTCGATTTCGAGCAGGTGCCAGTCACCGTGACGCGAGACTGCGGCCAGTAATTCTCTTAACTCTTCTATGGGCAATGTTTTCATAGTGGTCCTATTTTGCCTGATTCCCCGGTTTTTCAATCAAGAAATAAACAATGTAAAAATGACTTATTTCTTGTACGCTTTAACGGCCAGCCTTTTCTCTATTCCTTGCTATGGTGAAGGCTTTTCCGTTTTATTCTGCAATGCCTCTACTTGCGTTTTGTCATGCTCACTGACAGAAATCTGTTCGTTATCCTTGAGTAACTCCTCTTCCGTTTCCTTGTTCATGACAATTAAACTGATGCGGCGGTTAATCGGATTAAACGGATTTTCCTTATCCATCATGATGGCCGAGCCCAGGCCAACCACCCGCATGAGCTTGGTTTCATCCATGCCGCCCGCAATCAACTCACGCCGTGAAGCGTTGGCGCGGTCAGCAGACAACTCCCAGTTACTGTAGCCATGGTCGCCATTGGCATAACCCGCCGCATCGGTATGGCCGGACAAACTGATTTTGTTATCTACCCCATTCAGCGTTTTGCCGATTTCACGCAAAATCGTCTTGGCATACGGTTGCAACTCGGCTTTGGCGTTCTCAAACATGGGCCGGTTTTGCTCGTCAATAATCTGCACGCGCAAGCCTTCACTGGTGATATCCAGCTTGAGCTGTGACTTAAACTGCTGCAAGGTCGGGTTGTCTTCGATGGCTTGCTCAATCTTGGCTTTCAAGGCTTCCAGTTTGACTTTTTCGGCCTGTTTCAAGACTTCTTTAACGTCTTCCAGTTTGACGGTTTTGAGCTTGCCCGGATCGCCTTCTACCGGCTTGACCTGCCCCTGCTTTTTGGTGACATCTTTACCACCGGTATTCTTCAGGGCTGAGTCACTCTGGCCGAGTGAAGGACCCATCAACACCATATGCAAAGGCGTCTGGAAATATTCGGCAATGCCCTCTTTTTGCGCCTTGGAGGTAGACCCCAGCAACCACATCAACAGGAAAAACGCCATCATCGCTGTCACAAAGTCAGCATAGGCAATCTTCCAGGCACCACCGTGATGGCCACCGCCACCCTTTTTGATCTTTTTGACAATAATCGGGGCAATATGCTCTTCTGCCATGACGCTCTCCCGGCGGCCTTAATAGTTACTTGGATTTTGCCTGTTTAACGTGCTCTTCGAGCTCGGTAAAGCCAGGACGCTCAGTGGAGTACAGGACTTTGCGGCCAAACTCGACGGCAATCGGTGGTGCATAACCATTCAGGCTGGCCAGCAACACGACTTTAACGGTCTGGAAGCTCTTGCTGGACTCTTCCAGCTTTTGCTCCAGCAGGCCTGACAACGGGCCAATAAAACCATAGGCCAGCAAAATACCGAGGAAAGTACCCACCAGCGCGTGGGCAATCAGGATACCCAGCTCAGCCGGTGGCAATGCCACGTTTTCCATGGTGTGCACCACGCCCATCACCGCCGCCACAATACCAAACGCCGGTAAGCCGTCGCCCAGTTTGGCAATACAATGGGCAGGCACATGGCCTTCCATATGGTGGGTTTCCAGTTCGTTATCCATCAGGTTTTCTACCTGAAATGCATCCATATTGCCGGAGACCATGAGGCGCAGGTAATCGCAGATAAACTCGACCAGATGATGGTCGTGCACAATGGAAGGATATTTAGTAAACAAGGCACTGGATTCAGGGTCTTCGATGTCTTTCTCAATCGACATCAGGCCATCCTTGCGGATTTTGGTCAGGATTTCGAACAACAAGGCCAGCAAATCCATATACAACTGCTTGTTATATTTAGAGCCTTTAAACAAGGTGGGAATGGCTTTCAAGGTGGCTTTAATGGCCTTGGTGTCGTTACCGACAATAAAAGCCCCAAACGCACCACCGAAAATCATCATGACCTCCAGCGGCTGCCATAGCGCACCTAAATGGCCGCCAGCCAGCGCGTACCCCCCAAACACCATGCCACAAACTACGACATACCCAATGATGACAAACATGCTTTTGCTCCACTTTTAGCAGTTAACTACACGTAGCATAGCAACCAGGAGCCATATTCATTTTTTCAAATAAAAGGGATTTAGCCAGCCAAATTCGCTGGCTTGAGTCAATTTAGCGGGAGAACAGCTAGCTTCACATAGCTAACTGCATGAGGATGTTAGACCGTAACCAGCGCGCTGTTTGCCAGCAAAGCTTCCAGTGCTTCATGGGTGAGCGGCCTCGAGTAGTAAAAGCCCTGGCCGTAATCACAGTGTATAGATTGCAGCAAACGGTGCTGCTCTTCTGTTTCTACGCCCTCCGCCACCACTTTCAGGCCCAGCTTATGCGCCATGACAATAATCGCCTCACACAGGTGCAAGTCGTTGCAATCATGTTTGATGTCTTGCACAAAGGCTTTGTCAATCTTGATGTAGTCAATATGAAACTTGTTCAGGTAAGCCAGTGACGAGTAGCCGGTGCCAAAATCATCAATGGCCACCTGTATCCCAGCATCTGCAAAGCCCAGCAGTTTCTTTTGAGTGACTTCGGATTGCGCCATCATGGTTGACTCGGTGATTTCGACAATGAGGTGCTCGCCGGACAGGCCGATTTCCTGCAAAAAAGCTTGCCAGGCAGGCACATCGTTGCCCATGTTAAATTGCACGGGAGACTTGTTGATACTGAGCTGCAATGGCAGTTGATAGCGATCTATCCACTGCTTGAGCTGACGGCTGGCAGTCTTGAATACCCAGTCGCCCAGTGGATGGATAATGTCTGTTTCCTCGGCAATCGGGATAAACTCCATCGGTGCCAGTTGCCCCAGCAGCGGATGATTCCAGCGGATCAACGCCTCAGCCTTCTCAATCCGGTTGGTTGTCAGATTGAAAATCGGCTGATAGTGCAGCACAAACTCATTGTTTTGAATGGCAAAGCGTAAATCCACCCCTAGCTGATGATGCTTGTCCAGCGAGGTTTGCATGGCCGGAATAAAGTACCTGGCCTGGTTGCGGCCTTTGCGCTTGGCTTCATACATGGCCTGGTCTGCGTGCTTGATGAGCTCCTGATCGGTATGCCCATCCATGGGATACACCGTAATGCCGATACTGGCCGCCACATACACCATATTGCCATCTTCAAGGGTAAAAGGCGCGTTGAGTTTTTTGAGTAGTTTGGCACTGACGTGATCGATGTCGGCACGCTGATTCAACGACGGCATCAGTGCCACAAACTCGTCGCCGCCAAAACGCGAAACCATATCCGACTGGCGGAAACAATCGCGTATTCTGGTGCTGACTTTAAGCAGCAATTCGTCGCCAATATCGTGGCCCAGAGAATCATTGACCTCCTTGAAATGATCGAGGTCGATGAACATGACGGTTAAACCATGCATCTCCCGTTTCGCCTTGTTCATTTCCAGGTTCAGCCTATCCATGAATAATCTGCGATTTGGCAAATTGGTCAGCGTATCGTAATTGGCCTGCCGCCAGATCAGTTTTTCCACATACAGCTTTTCCGTGATGTCGCGCGCAATTTTGGAAGCACCGACAATATTGCCTTCAGAGTCGTAAATTGGCGATACCGTGACCGAGAGATGCACCTGTTTGCCAGACTTGTGCAAACGTATGGTCTGGAAATGATCGACCTTCTCACCGGCTTTGAGCTTGTTCAGTATCTGGGTTTCTTCGTCAATGCGGTCTGGCGGAAAGATCGTCAGCATGGGCTTGCCTATCATTTCTTCTGCCGTATAGCCAAAAATATGCTCTGCCGCCCTGTTCCAGCTGGTGACCACCCCTTCCAGCGTTTTACTGATAATGGCATCATCAGAAGACTCAACGATAGAGGCCAAGTTGTTTTTATACTTGGTCAGTTCATTGAGGGCTTTTTCTTTAAAGATCAGGTCAGTCAGGCTCTCAACAATGCTGGCAATGCCTTCAATCCCGCCCTGCACATCCAGAATGGGCGAAATAGTTACCATCACATGCAACGGCCGCTGGTCCTTGTCCAGGCGCACCGTGCGCAGTTGCAACAAGCGCTCGCCGCTGCTGATCTTCTCAATAATGCTTTTTTGCTCGTTTAATTTGTCGTCTGGAAAAATACGCGTGATATGACGCCCGAGCATTTGCTCTGCCGAATACCCAAACATGCGCTCAGCGGCTGCATTCCAGCTACTCACCAGCCCATCCAGCGTTTCACTGATAATGACCTGGTTGAGTGAGGCCAGCAAAGACTGGTAATGACGGCTAGATAGCGCTTCGCGCAGGTGGGGCTCAGACTGCATCACACTGACTCCTGATTGGTTAAGCTGCATCAGTCATATCGACAGGATTGACTGAAAATTAACCGGCAGGCACACAGGATGGTTAAAATACTTTGCCTACCTTTAGACCCGCGAAAGCGCGTTATCAAGGCTTAAGGGTGTGATGGGGATGGTGTTGCGTCGATGCGGTACACATACAAGGCTGGCGCATTGACTGCAGGATAGATAATGCGGCTGGCATCGACCGCCGTGACTGGAAACTCCGAACTCACAAACAAGCTGCCTGGACGCATTTCCTGTTGCACCTTTTGCCAGACATCACTCATCACGGCTGGCGATAGATAGGCAAAAACCACATCCAGCGTTGCAAAATCGAGGTCGCGGTAATCGCCTAGGGTAAATTTAACGCTGGTGCCGGAAAAGATGGCACGCACAGCACTGATAGCCCAGGGCAACGGGGCAATTTCGATGCCTGAAACTTCATCGTGTATGCGTTGTTTGGCCAAAAACATGGCGATGTCACCAATGCCGCTGCCAATGTCGAGTACTTTCAGGGAGTGGTCGTCTGCATGCTGTTCCAGAATATGGTGCATGGCACGCCAGGTAGACGGAAAAGACGGGTAAAACGGGACGCGTGTGTTATGCACAGACCAGTATAAAGCCAGGGTGATGACAAAACCGGCAAAATACACCGTGGCAGGCAACGCCACCTGCTGCATAAAAATCACAGCCACCGGAAAAATCACATGGATCCAGCGCCACCAGACCGGCATACGCGCAGCTTTCGCGAGCACACTGACAACGCAGATATGAGGTAATAACCAGAACCAGATCGAATCCAGCCGGATGCCCAAACTACGTAGTTCAAACGCAAATACGCTGTTGATCACGCCAGGCGCCAGGCCCGTCATCAACAGCATACTCACACATTGGATCAGCAAGGCCTGGGACCATAATCTTTTTGGCAAGAGACGCTGCGCCCATGGCTGGGATGGCAACGCCTCTACCGGAAGTTCTACCGAGTGCATGCTGTATCCTTCATTTCGCAGGATGTATCATCGCCTGCGCATCACCTGTTAAGCAGTCATTGAAACCAGTTTGTAGCTGAGTTCTTTGGCTTTTTTGGTTTTACCGGCACGTGAAGGCACGTGGCACAGGTTGCATACATAGTTCTGGTTCAGGTCGTAGCTGTTGACGATGTAGTTACCGCCGCAGCAATGACAGACTTTGGTTGTCAGCATTTTGCTTTCGATAAAGCGCACAAGGGTCCAGGCACGGGTCAGTGACAGCACAGGCTCTTCTTGTTGCGCTGCATCAGGATTTTGTACTTGCTGCATATACAGGGTGTAGGCTTTGATAATGGCCTGGATACCGTCTACGCCAGCGTAATCCACCATAAAGCGATAGATATTGTAGAAAATGGAAGAATGGATGTTTGGCTGCCAGGTCAAGAACCAGTCGGTTGAGAATGGCAACATGCCTTTTGGAGGAGAAACGCCTTTCATCTCTTTGTACAGCTTGATCAAACGCTCACGGGACAATGTCGTTTGAGATTCCAGCAATTGCAGGCGTGCGCCCAGCGAGATCATTTGCATTGCCAGTTGAATTTGTTCTGCTTCGTTTACTACACTCTTCTTTTGCATGATAACCCTCTTTTCTATTTCTTATCGACAGATGGAAACGTCTACACTGTTATACAGTGGAGTCGGCAGCCTGGGCAGACATCAGTACTGCAGTATGCAGATGTGCTTGCGCTGGGTCTTTGGAGTAGCTGGTCAACATGCCCAGGATTTCGCTGTCATCAAAACGGAAGCGAGTCAGCAACATATTGGTGTTACAGAGTTTGAGTAATTGCAGGTTAGTCAGGTTTTCCAGCAGGTCTGCAATTTCCTTATTAATACCGAGGCGGAAAATCGCAGTGGCTTTGTCAGCGCGGATCAGTTGTTGGGCCAACATCAGATAGTTCAGGTTGGCATCTTTGATTTCAGCGAGTAAATCGTTTTGCATGTTCATGATCTTGTCTCCGTTTTTTTAGCGTTAATTTAAGTCCGCCTGAGCGTTAGGCGTACTTTGCGCGCAATCATGAAGAGCAACAATCAGGGTTTGTCGGTTTCTTTTGTAAGACAGACGAAAACAGCCATGTAGGTGTTTGTCTGACAAACCCCTACATGGCAATCACCACAACTATAAATATCAATAAGTTATGGCGTAATTTTAATGTTACACCGCAACAACTTTACGTCTATGTTCGCAGCATTGTGATCAATCCAATTCAAAAAATAATTAAAGTTTTCCTGTTGTATTCCGTAAACAACTGTTTTTTGTCTGTTTCGTCTGGGTTTAAGGCTTTCATAAAAACTATTTGTGCTATCCCGGTTAACGACAGCACAAACTAAAACTTTAGGGCTGCGGCTCAAAAAAAATCAACAAAACACATAACACATTGTTTTAAAAAGAATAATAACTTTATTATTTGCACTTATTAACATCCAGCAAGCCGTAACTGATAGAAAGCGGCCAATAAGCCCTTTTATTCCAGACATAAAAAAGCGTTTTTCTAGCCAATAATCACTCATAAGAAATACAACTTGTGCGTTGTATCCGTGAAACGAAAGAGTTTAGGACATGGCAGCTGAAGACAGCGATATGGAAAAAACCGAAGACGCGTCCCCCAAGCGATTGGAGAAGGCACGCGAAGACGGCGACGTTCCCCGCTCTCGCGAACTGGCTGCATGTGCGGTGCTGTTCACCAGCGGCATGGCGATCATGATGCTGAGCCGCCCGATGGGTGACGCATTGAAAAACGTGTTGAGACAAGGCCTGAGCATTGACCATGCCATGGCCTTTGAGCCACAACTGCTGATCGTGCACATGATGAAAGTGCTTGAACAGGCGCTGTGGGCATTTCTGCCACTGGCCGTGATTATTGTCTCGGTCGCTGTCGCAGCGCCGATTCTGGTGGGCGGCTGGGTGATGTCACAAAAATCCCTGGTGCCTAACTTCGGCAAGCTCAACCCGATCAAAGGCCTGGCTAATCTGTTTTCCAAAAACTCGCTGGTGGAGTTACTGAAATCGATTGCCAAAACAATTCTGGTGGCGTCTGTGGGCTACACCATCGTTAAAAAAGATTTGCAGCCTATGCTGAGCTTGTCCCAAATGCCACTGGCAACCGGGATCAGCACAGTCAGTGATTATATGGTGACCGGCTTCCTGACCATTGCTTCTGCGCTGGTGTTGATTGCGGTGATTGATGTGCCCTACCAGCTCTATCAATATGCGCAGAAACACAAAATGACCAAGCAAGAGCTGAAGGATGAATCCAAAGAGTCAGAAGGCAGCCCTGAGATTAAAGGCCGTATCCGCCAGCAACAACGCGAGATGGCCCGCAGAAGAATGATGAGCAATGTGCCGCAGGCAGATGTGGTGATTACCAACCCAACCCACTATGCGGTGGCGATTCGCTATAAAGAAGGTGAAAACGGCGCACCGATTGTGGTCGCTAAAGGTGCAGATGTGATTGCACAGAAGATCAAGGAAATTGCCGCTGAACATGAAGTCATGACGCTGGAATCGCCAAAACTGGCACGTGCCTTATATGCACATGCCGAACTGGAGCGCGAGATTCCACAAACGCTTTATGCCGCAGTGGCCGAGATTCTGGCTTACGTGTTCCAACTGCGTGTGTTTAAACAGCATGGTGGCGTGCGTCCTGCGATGCCAGCCAACGTGCCAGTACCAGATGCGCTGGATCCACATGCGCTGAATGCCGCGCCAGCAAGTGCGGCAGTGATTGAATAATTGCAGGCTTAGGAGTTTACGATGAACAATTGGCAACAATGGATGGGAAAAATGGACGGACGAGCAATCGCCGCGCCACTCATTATTGTATTGCTGCTGGCCATGATGATCCTGCCGTTACCGGCCATCATGCTCGATGTGTTCTTCACCTTTAATATTGCACTGTCTATCCTGGTCTTGATGATAGGCCTGCAAACCACCAAACCGCTGGACTTTATCGCCTTCCCTACCGTGCTGTTGATGACCACCATGTTACGCCTGGCGCTCAACGTGGCGTCTACCCGCGTCGTGCTGACAGAAGGCCATGCTGGCCCGGATGCGGCAGGTAAAGTGATTGAAGCCTTTGGCCACTTTTTGATTGGTGGTAACTACGCCGTCGGTATTGTGGTGTTTGTGATCCTGACCATTATTAACTTTACCGTGATCACCAAAGGTGCTGGCCGTATTGCTGAAGTCGGCGCCCGTTTCACCTTGGATGCGATGCCAGGTAAACAAATGGCGATTGATGCCGACTTGAACGCCGGCCTGATTGGCGAAGACGAAGCCCGTCGCCGCCGTAAAGAAGTTGGCCAGGAATCCGAATTCTACGGCGCGATGGACGGTGCCAGTAAATATGTACGTGGTGATGCCATTGCCGGTATTTTGATCATCATTATCAACATTGTTGGCGGCCTGATTGTCGGCATGGTGCAACATGACCTCGCCTTTGATGAAGCGGTTAAAAACTACACCATGCTGGCGATTGGTGATGGCCTGGTGGCACAGATTCCTTCACTGGTGATTTCAATTGCTGCCGGTGTGGTGGTTTCCCGCGTGGCTAACAATGAAGACATTGGCGGCCAGCTGATTAGCCAACTGTTTGAAAACCCACGCGTGCTGACGGTGACTGCCGGTATTATCGGTGGTATCGGCCTGATTCCAGGCATGCCTCACCTGGCCTTCCTCGGCCTGGGCGGCTTGCTGGGCGGCATGGCTTACAGCGTGAAACAAAAGCAGGAAAAAGCCAAACAACAAGCCGTGCTGGAACCACAACCAGAAGATAAACTGGCGCCTGCCAGCGAAGCTGAAGAAGCCACCTGGAATGATGTGTTGCCAGTCGATACCATTGGCCTGGAAGTCGGTTACAGACTGATTCCTCTGGTGGATAAAGGCCAGGGTGGCGAGCTGCTCAAACGTATCAAAGGCATCCGCAAGAAGTTTGCCCAGGAAATCGGCTTCTTGGCGCCTACCGTGCATATCCGCGACAACCTGACCCTGAAACCAAACGCTTATCGCATCACCATGAAAGGTGTTGAAATGGCCAGTGGTGAATCCAACTACCACCAGATGCTGGCGATTGACCCAGGCGCAGTGACCGGCGAGCTGGATGGTGCCAGAACCACTGACCCGGCCTTTGGCCTGCCAGCGGTATGGATAGAGCCAGACCGTAAAGAATATGCCCAAAGCCTGGGCTATACCGTGGTGGATGCGGGCACCGTGATTGCCACCCACCTCAATCATATTATTTCGCTGAATGCTGGCGAATTGCTGGGCCGTCAAGAAGTACAGCAATTACTGGACCATCTGGGCAAAGAGTCCAGCAAGCTGATTGAAGAAATCGTGCCAAAAATGATTACGCTGTCCAGCCTGCAAAAAGTATTGCAAAACCTGCTCAACGAAGGCGTACATATCCGTGATATGCGCTCCATCCTCGAAACGCTGGCTGATCATGCGCAATATACCCAGGACACCAATGACCTGACCTCTATGGTGCGCATCAAGCTTGGCCGCGCCATCGTGCAGGACCTGTTCCCATACAGCAATGAAATTACCGCCATGACGCTGGATGGTCAACTGGAAAGACTGCTGCTGCAGGCTTTGCAAAACAACCAATCCAACCAGAGCGTGATTGAGCCTGGCATTGCCGAAAGACTGTCTCAACAGACTGAAGTCGCTGCCAGACAACAAGAGCAAATGGGCCTGACCCCGGTATTATTGGTGGCTGCCCCGCTACGCCAGGCTTTATCCAGATTCTTAAGAAGAACCGTCCCGCATCTCAGAGTGCTGTCGCATGACGAGCTGCCAGATAACAAATCCATTCGTGTCACCAGTTTAATCGGAGCGCAATAATATGAATATCAGAAGATTCTTTGGCAAAAATGCACGTGAAGCATTGGCGCAAGTCAAACAGGCATTAGGCGACGATGCCATTATTGTTGCGAACCGCAGTGTCAATGGTGGCACCGAAATCATGGCCATGCTGGAAACGGATATTGCATCCAACGCCAGTTCAGCGCCGACCGAGACAGGTATGGAGCAATCGCGCAGCTTGCTGGACTTTGTCAATGCACAAGGCCAGCCAACGCGCCAGGCAGCACCACAAGCGGTGATGCCTGCCCCTAGCGTACAACACAACGCGCCTGTGGCTGAAGAAGCTGCCGCCAACGAAGGCGCGATCATGGATATGCTGAAACAGCATAGCGAACAACAGGAACAGGCTTACCAGGTAGCGACGCAAACACTGGAAGACAAAATGATGGGCATGATGCAGGAAATGCGTCAGATGCGCAGCCATTTTGAAACCCAGATGAGTGCAATGACCTGGCAGCATCATTTGCAACACAGCCCGGCTAAATCCAAAGTGCTGAGCACCCTGCTCTCAGCCAACTTCAGCGCCTCACTGTCACGCCAGATTGCTGAAAAAATGCCAAACCAAATTGATGTCAACAAAGCGCCGATGTGGGCCAAAGAAGTCATCAGCCGCAACCTGCATACGCTGGATGACGAAGATGCATTGCTGGATCGTGGCGGTATCTACGCCCTGGTTGGCCCGACAGGGGTGGGTAAAACCACCACCACAGCCAAACTGGCGGCACGTTATGTGATGAAACATGGTACACAGAACCTGGGCCTGATCACCACAGACAGCTACCGTATCGGCGGTTACGAACAACTGCGTATCTACGGCAAGATCCTGGGCGTGATGGTGCATGCCGTCAAAGATGAAGAAGACCTGAAAATTGCACTGAATGAGCTAAAAAACAAACACATGATCCTGGTGGATACCGTTGGCGTCAGCCAGCGCGACCAGGCGGTCACTGAGCAGCTTTCCATGCTAAGCCGTGCAGATAGCCCGATTCAGAAGTTGCTGTGCCTGAATGCCACCTCTACCGGTGACACGCTGACCGATGTGATGCGCAGCTACAAAAAACATGATATCGCCGGTTGTATCGTCACCAAGCTGGACGAAGCCGCCGCGATTGGCAACGTGCTGGATGTATTGATCCGCGAACGTATGCGCCTGTTCTACACCACCAGTGGCCAACGCGTGCCTGAAGATATTGAAGTGGCCGACAAGCCAGCCCTGATCGAACGCGTGTTGACACCGCATCAGGCCAGCTTGCCTTACCAATATCTGGATGAAGAGTTACCGCTGGTAATTTCCAGCATGATGCAAACCGCTGGCCAGGAGCAGCAACATGTTTAATTACCGCGACCAGGCAGATGGTTTACGCCGTATCATGGCCAAAACCTCGGCACGGATTATCAGCGTGATTGGCGCCAATGGCCAGCCGGCCACTCCCTGGATGCGCAATCTGGCACTGGGCATGCTTGCCCCTGAACAACGCTTGCTGTTGATACACGCCAACCGTCAGCCAGGGCTAGCGCATTCATTACAGTCCATCGTGACCAACAACAGTGCACTCAAGCGCGCCATCCTCAAACATCCGCAAGGCTATGACCTGACCTGTTTGGCCGAAAATGACCTGTTAACCTCGCCTTTATCTCAGGATTTAAAACTGCAGCTGGACGGTATAGTGAAACAACTTTCGTACGATTACGATACCGTCATGATTGAAGCACAGCTGGATACGCAAGACCACAGCCTGATGATGCCACTCATTGCAGAGCATGAACTGGTGATTCAAATGGACAGATCTGATACCGCCATTAAAGCTGCCTATGTGACGATCAAGCACATCAGCCAGCAGCATGGACAGATCCCGTTGGGCGTGGTGGTGACAGGGGCCAATCATGATCAGGGTCAACAATACTTTATGCGCTTGAACCAGGTATGCAAGCAGTTTCTGGGCGTCACGCTGGACTTTATCGGCGCCATGCCGGCAGAAGTCACGGCCGAACAGAAGAAAGCGGGCAATGCCAAGGCTGCGGTTGCCGAAGCTGGCCAGACCGCATTGGCTTTTAAATCAGTGGCACATCGTCTCGAAAAGCAACGGATCACCACGCCATCACTGGCTGTTGCCTAAAGTAAAAAGAGGAAAAACATGTATACCGCTAAAGGCACGACTAACAATACCGACCAGATGCTGAAACAGCATAGCGGTCTGGTTAAAAAAATGGCTTATCAATTAAAAGCCAAGCTGCCCTCCTGCGTCGAGCTCGATGACCTGGTGCAAGCAGGCATGATAGGCCTGATGGATGCGATTCAGCGTTATGAAGATAATCACGGCGCACAATTTGAAACCTACGCCTCCCAGCGGGTGCGTGGTGCCATGCTGGATGAATTGCGCGGTGCCGACTGGTTGCCACGCGGTATCCGCAAAAACATGCGCGATATCGAGGTCGCCGTACAGCAACTGGAACAAAAGTTTGGCCGTCCACCTACCGAGTCAGAGATTGCCAAGCACATGAACTTCACGCTGGATGATTACTATGATGTCTTGAGCGACTGCCAGGGTCACCAGCTGATTTACTACGAAGATTTTCAGGACGACGATGGCGGCGAACACTTTCTGGACCGTTATGTGGATGACGACACCAGTGATCCGGTCAAATCCTTGCTGGAAAGTGATTTCCGCGAAGCATTGATTGACTCTATCGACCATTTGCCCGAGCGTGAAAAATTGCTCATGGGCTTGTATTACGAGCAAGAGCTCAATTTAAAAGAAATCGGCGCCATCATGAGCGTGTCCGAATCACGCGTCTGTCAGTTGCATAGCCAGGCCGTGGCCCGTTTACGTGCCTCCATGCGCGATAAGTCCTGGACCGGAGTGGCCTGATGGATTGGGGCAGTATTGCCGGGCTGGTCATTGCCCTTGCCGGACTGGTGTTTGGCCAGGTCATCGATGGCGGCCACCTCAACTCATTAATGCAGCCAGCGGCCTTTGCGGTCGTCATTCTCGGCACCACCGGGGCGGTGTTGCTGCAAACCGAGTTCAAGCTGTTTATCAAAGGCATACGCATGCTACGCCTGGTGTTTGTACACCCACAGGACGACAGAAAAAAGCTCGCCATTAAAATCAACCAGTGGAGCCTGCAGGCGCGCAAGGAAAGCGTGTTGTCACTGGAAAGCTATATCAAGCGCGAACAGGATCCTTTTGTACGCAAAGGCTTGCAGCTGCTGGTTGACGGCACGCCCGCCGACCGCATTCGCGAAGTCTGCGCGATTGATATGTATTACTATGAATTACAGGAACGCGAAGCCACCAAAATCTGGTCAGCTGCGGGCGGTTATGCGCCCACCGTGGGTATTCTGGGTGCCGTACTGGGCCTGATTCACGTCATGGAAAACCTGTCTGACCCGGCCAAAATTGGTAGCGGCATTGCCGTTGCTTTTGTCGCCACCATTTATGGCGTCGCCCTGGCCAACCTGGTCTTCCTGCCGATTTCAAACAAATTAAAAGGCCATGTTCAGCACGAAATGTCCAGGCGCGAAATGCTGCTCAATGCCTGGGTGTCGATTGCGCGTGGTGACAATCCGAAACTGGTCACCGAGCGCCTGGAATCCTATCTACACTTGCGGGAGTCCTGATGTACAGGCGCCAAAAACTGGACGACGATGATGAGAGCCATGACCGTTGGCTGATTTCTTACGCCGACTTTATCACCCTGTTGTTTGCCTTTTTTGTGGTGATGTATGCCACCTCGACCATCAACCTGAACAAGTACCGTGCACTCTCCAGTGCCGTGGTCACGGCCTTTCAAGGTAAACCCGGCCAAATGGATGCGCCTGAGGCTCAAACACAAGCCACGTTGCAAAACCAGAGCTCAGTGCTCAAACCCCTGCCCTTGAGCTATTTGTATCAAGAGAAAAAGCAGCGCGACCAGGAAAAGGTACGCGCCATTGGTCAACAGCTAGCCCATGCACTTACGCCCTGGATAGACGAGAAACTGGTCACCGTGTACCAGTCCGAACTCGGCATTGAGGTCGATATTCAAAGCAGCCTACTGTTTAACAACAACCAGACAAGCTATACCGCGCAAGCCCCTGCTGTCTTGAACGCGCTGGGCGCGCAGCTGAAAAACGAATACCGCACCATACAGATTGAAGGCCATAGCGATAAACAGCTGTTTAGTGGCCAGCCAGAGGCGGAAACCAAACGCTGGGAGCTGACGGCGGCACAAGCCGCCCATATGGCTGCCAGCCTGGTTGCACAAGGCATTGCCAGCAAACAACTGACGGCTATCGGCATGGCAGAAACCAAACCAGTTTCCAGCAGCGATAATGCCTTGGCACAAGCCATGAATACGCGCATGACCATACGCATCTTAACGGCCGAAAGCAGCGCCCAACAAACCAGCAATGTGGCTAACAGGCACGAGATACAGGCGGGATCTGTAGATGCGGCACCAACGCCTGAAACTTCGGACGTCCCCGCGCCCGCCTCACAACAAGTGCCAGGGGCATCTGGCGCAACAAACCCATAAGCGCTTAAACCAGCGCGCCCTGCAACCAGTCGTTAAACTGTTCAATCGGCATCGGCTGACCAAACAAAAAGCCCTGGTAGCGGCGACAACCGTTATTTAACAGCAACTCCATCTGCTCTTGTGTTTCCACGCCTTCGGCAATTACACTCAGGTACATGCTTTGCGCCATGGCAATAATCGTCCTGACAATGGTGCGATCATGGCTATCGGTGACAATATCATTCACAAACGAGCGGTCAATTTTCAGTTGATACAATGGCAGCTTTTTCAAATACTGCAGTGAGGAGTAGCCTGTGCCAAAATCATCCAGTGAGAACTGGATGCCCAACTGGCTCAGTTCGGCCATGATACGCACGGCATCATCCACGTTCTCAAGTAAGACGCTTTCTGTCAGCTCTAGGCGCAATGCATTAGGATTAATCTGGTGGCGTTGAATACATGCTTTGACCATGGCCACAAAATTGGCCTGGCAAAATTGGCGCGCGCTAATATTGACCGACAAACTGAGTTCGCGCGTGTTTAATGAACGTTGCCACAGTGCAATTTGTGCGCAAGCCTGGTCTAGCACCCACATGCCGATTTCGATAATCAAGCCACTGGTTTCTGCCACAGCGATAAATTGCAGCGGTGAAATCAAGCCGCGCTGTGGATGCAGCCATCTTAACAAAACCTCTGCACCAAATGGGCGGCCGGTGTGGTCAACCTGTACCTGGTAATGCAAGCGCAGCTGTTGCTGCACGATGGCTTCACGCAACTCCGTTTCAAGCATCACTTGCGTCGCAATTTCGGTTTGCATGCCAGGCTGATAGACGCAGGCATGATTACGCCCACCCTGCTTGGCTTTGTGCATGGCAATATCAGCCGCTTTTACATAGTCAGTGTCGCTGGCGCTGATATCGTTAAAGTTGCATAAACCCATGCTGGCTGTAATCGGCAACTTTTGGCTACCGATTTTAAACGGGCGTTCAAAGACCTTTTGCAGTTTACGCTGCGCAGACAATAGCTGCTGCAAGGCTTTATCCTCGGATGCCGCGAGGCCCGATAACAAGACCAGGAACTCATCGCCGCCCATACAGGCAATAAAGTGCTGCTCGGCCACTTTTTGCAAGCGTTCTGCGACTTGCTGCAACAAGCTATTACCTGCTGCATGGCCATGCGCTTCATTAATCCATTTAAAGTGATCGAGGTCGATATATACCACGCCCCAATGTTCACCCGTTGCAGGCTGCATGCGTATTTGCTGCAACACCTCATAAGCTCTTTTGCGGTTGGGCAAGCCGGTCACAGGCTCCAGGTAAGCCAGGCTTTGAATCGACTCTTGTGACAAATGCCTATCAATTACCAGGCTCATTAATTTGGTCGCTTGCTCAATCATGGATTGTTCAAGCGCGCTTGGGGTTTGTGGCTGGCGATAATAGATAGCGAACGCACCCAGCACGTCCCCATCCGCAGTTAAGATCGGCTCAGACCAGCCTGCTTGCACGCCAGAGGCCAATGCAGCCTCACGGTGATTCACCCAATAGGGATGCGTCATCACATTCTCGACCATCACCCGTTGCTTGATGGCGATAGACGTGGCCAAGGAACCATTACCCGCCTCCAGCTGCAACTGGCGCAATGTTTGTAGCAATGCTTGTGGTAACGACGGGGCAATCACTGTTTGTACCAACTTGCCCAGATTTTTGGTCAGCACCAGCGCGCAATACACATCCCTGTGCATAGCCTCAATATCGCGCACCATTTTTTCTAAAATCCTGAACGCATCCTGTTCTTTTAAGATCAGTTCCAGGATAGAAAACTGGAAGCGTTCATAGGCAATCGCACGTAGCTTCTCTTGTTGAAACGCCAGCGCGGCCTGTTGTTCATTAGTCGTTTCGCGTACCAGCAGCAGTCTACGCGGCTCACCTGTCGGCAAGCTAAAGTAATAGACATTGCATTCCAGCCAGCGGTTGTGGCTATCATGGCAGGCAATTTGTATGGTGCGCTGGGTGATTTCAGGCGTAGGCTGGGCTAGAATGGCTTTAATTGGATCATGTGTGATCAATGGCAGGCAAGCCCACAAATCACAGCCTGACTCAAGTGTATGACAGACCAGCACAGAACCGCCATTGCCGAGCTGATCGGTTTCTGCGGCAATGTAAAAACCGGAGTAATCGACCAGAGAACGCCATTGGTCAAAGGCGTGAGTTAAGTCAAAAGAAGCACCCAGGCCAATCGAAGTGCTCAAACTCGCCGAAGCCTCAGCACTGCACGCAGCGTTCAAGGCCTGACCTGCCAATGCAATTGCATTGGGCTCGAGATTTACTATAGACATCGCATACTTTCACAACCGCAGTGCAAAATCTAACTGCCGACAACTGGGCACCCTCTGCCCGTCGGTTGTTAAGATGACACACCCCCGAAGAATTTTAGTTGGGAGTCAATCCAGCATTGGCTGCTCCCTTTTGTATTTACGATGATGTGACAAAAAGCAAATCAGTGTCAAGACAATTTCACGCCTATACAACGACATTAACAACTGTCATCGGCGACCGTCACATAGATGTGACAACAGGCGGTCAAAACTCCATTTTCCGGCCCCCTGCGTGACTAGGGGCAGCAGCATCAGCAGGTAAATCAGTGGCAGTTTATAGTTACCAAAACCATCGCCTTCCACATCCTCAAAACGATACCCCATAAACAAATCAGCCATACTGCGCCAATGCTCTGGCCAATGCACACTGGCAATCGCTACCACGGTCACCACCATCAGGCTGAGACTGAAAAAACGCGTAAACAGCCCTAGCAGCAAAGCCACTGCACCAACCAGCTCAAAGGTCATGGCCATGTTCCAGTTCACTTCTGCTGGCAATAAACTAAACGGGAAAGGGAATTGCAAATCTGCAAACCAGTTTTGGCCATGCAGTTTGGCCCAACCAGCCTCACCAAACTCCCAGGCCAGGATCAGGCGCAAGAGCAAACCGGGTAGCCAGTCATTGACGGTGTGGAGCGTTAAAATCAGCGCTTGATATTTGCGTACTAAAAAAGGGGGGGTGAAGCGTTGAAACATGATTAGCTGCCTTTCTAAAATTGAAGTTGTATCACTTAGTCTTCAATCTAGAAAATACCTTACATATCAGCGCTAACTTTTTCTATTTTTTATAAAAACAGGTAAGCGAAGTGCAATCAATAGCGCAAATACCAGGCTATAAATCACTGGCTCAGTCACATCTTTTTTCACCAGCCACCAGAAATGCAGCAACGCCAGCACGCCAATCACGTACACCAGTTTATGCAGGCTTTTCCAGCGTTGCCTGAGTGCTTTGATCGCGCGCTGGTTAGACGTGGCGGCCAGCGGCAAGGTCAGTAGCAAAGCAGCCGCTCCCACTAAGACATATGGATGCTTGACGATATCCTTGGCAATATCCGCCCAGTCAAACTGGTAATCGAGCCAGAGATAAGTCGTCACATGCAGGCAGGCATAAGCAAACATCCATAACCCCAGCAAACGACGCACGGCAATCAGCCAGGCCTGCTGCGTCAGATAGCGCAGTGGCGTGATGCCAAGTGAGAGTAATAAAAAGACCAGCGCCCAGGTGCCGGTAGAACGTTCAATAAACTCAACCGGGTTTGCGCCAAGCCCATCGGTGAACCCCAGGTAAATCAAACGTAAGACAGGGATAAACGCCCCCAACCAGATCAAGGTTTTTAGCCATAAAATCCGGTTTTTTGCAGATAGCTCAGCTAACCATTGCACCAGATATTGCATCATTGGCATGTTAGAAGTTTTTCTGTAAATCCATGCCTGCATATAACTGCCCTACTTCGTCATAACCATTAAACAGCCTGGTTTTAATGCGCCCGGCAAATAAACCAGCCCCGATACGTTTTTCTGAGGATTGTGTCCAGCGCGGATGATCTACCCCCGGATTCACATTGGCATAAAAGCCATATTCACGCGCGCTGGCTTTCATCCAGCTGGTATGCGGCATTTGTTCTACAAAACGAATCGTACTAATCGCCTTAGCGCCTTTAAAACCATACTTCCATGGCACCACCAGCCGCACAGGCGCGCCGTTCTGGTTAGGCAACACCTTGCCATACAAGCCCACGG
The DNA here is from genome assembly GCF_046765995.1 of Methylophilus sp. 'Pure River'. Taxonomy (NCBI): domain Bacteria; kingdom Pseudomonadati; phylum Pseudomonadota; class Betaproteobacteria; order Nitrosomonadales; family Methylophilaceae; genus Methylophilus; species Methylophilus sp. 'Pure River'. The sequence continues at coordinate 28,171 of NZ_JBKOUE010000005.1, forward strand.
CCAGAATGGTTAGTGGCTGCATGGCTTCGTCCATACGCAGGCCTTCAATATAAGGCCAATCCAAAACAGGAATGCGCGCGCCAGGCATATGACGTGGGTCGTTATAAGAAATAAATTCAATATACTTGGCATTACCCGTAGGCTGCGCCCAATCAATCAGCGCCTTCAATGGCAGCCCCACCCACGGAATCACCATAGACCAGCCTTCCACACAGCGCATGCGGTAAATACGCTCCTCCAGCGGAGCCAGCTTCATCAGTTGCTCAATACCAATGGTTTTGCTTTGCTTCACAGCGCCTTCAATCTTGATCGTCCACGGCGTCGGTTTAAACAACACAGCCTCACGCGCGGGGTCTTCCTTGCCGGTGCCAAACTCGTAATAATTGTTATAGCTGGTCACATCCTCAAAACTAGTCAGTTTTTCTTCTTTGCCAAAAGCTGTTTTCTGAAAGTCTAGCGTTTGTGCCGCTTGCAACTGCGTCGGCAACAAAAAACCCGCTGCCGTCACACCCGCGACCTTCAATACCGTGCGGCGTTGCTCAAACAAGGCTTGTGGTGTGATCTCAGATGGCAAAATACCGCTAGGATTGCGGCGATTGTTATCGAGTAGCATAGCGTTTCCAGTCTTAAATGATTACTGATGCGTATTTGTCGCATATGACAGGAAAACCTTACAGGGGATTCCGGAGAAAAGGTAAATCTTTTGAAAGTGAGGCGCTAGGACGATAGAACGGGCTTTCAAAAACAAAAAAGGCGCCTAAAGCGCCTTTTTCACTGCGTTGCTAAGCGAATTAAGCGCGCTTGCGTTGCACTAAAGAAACAACTGCCAGGCCTGCCAGCAAAAAGCCTAAAGTATCTGGTTCAGGCACGACACTGTTGCTCACACTCGCCTCTGTATTCACACCTAATGCAATAGAACCCAGACCGCCCGGCACTTCATTTTTCACAACCAGTGCCAGCGAATTGAATTCGCCAGAGATCGCAGCAAAGGTATAGCTCAAATATGTCAGGCCGGTACCACTGGTGCTCGTCCAGGTCCAATCGCCTACATCCACACCATTGACCAGTACATCCCAATCTACTGACGCGCCTTGTGACAGCACATTCTGAGTGACATTCAACTCCAGTTCCAGGCTAGTGGCGCCAAACAGGCCTGACCCGCTAAACGTTTCACTCACTTGATCACCACGTGAAACAGACCAGAAATAGCCGATATCTGTTGCAGAAAGTGAACCGACAGAACTCACCACATTGGAAGTGTAGCTTGGAAAATTAAAGTTGTATGTGGCGGCATGTACCATGCTTGTGCCTGCCAGCATAAATGCAGACAATGCTGCACCTACGATGCTTTTTATAGCGATCGTTTTCATTGAAAATCTCCCCTATATATATACATTAATTAAATTGATGCCGGCGCAATGCTAGTGCATTTTAATGGCAATGTCGAGTGACACTCAGACTAGGTCATCTTTAGTCATTATTCATGCATCAAGATGGAGACATCACGGCGTTCATTGTTGCGCGTGACCTATTTGGTTTTCGCCAGCAATTCGTCCAGTTCAGCATCTTTCAACTTGGCCGCAATGGTTTCAGCTTGTTTAACCAATGACGCAGCGCCCGCGGCATCGCCTTGAGCACGTTTGCTTTCTGCCCAGTAAATGGCAGTTTTAGCTTCATAGAACTCACCACCATTCTCATGGGCATACTCCATCAGGCGCTGATAGGTTTTGTCGGCACTAGCATAATCTTTTTTTGCTGAAAACAACTTACCCAACGTCAGGCTCGCTTCTGCATACTGGTCAGGGGTGCCGGACTTGCGCAGCATCATGACGCCTTTGAGTTGATGCTCAATGGCTTTGTCGGCTTGTTGCAACTGCTGGTAGGCCATGGCTTCGTGGATATGGCTATCAGCGCGCTCGTCATCGTTCATGGCCAGTTTTTCGCCGGTTTCAAATGCGTTCAGCGATTCAGCATATTGGCCAATCTCGAAATAAGCCTCGCCGATCAGGTTGTGGGCAATACGGGCGTAACGGCGCATATTTTGCTGCTCGCTGAATTTGAGGGCTTGCTGGTAGCTTTCAATGGCGGCCTCATGCACTTTAGCTTCAAGCTGCGCGTTGCCCAACAACATATGGGCAGAAATCAGGTCCAGGCCTGTCGGTTTCAGGCTGATGGCTTGTTTAAAGCTTTGTTGCGCAGCGGCATTTTGCGCCAGGGCTGACTGCGCACGGCCTTTACACAGCCAGAATTCCGCCTGGCTGGCATGCTGCTCTGCGACTTGTATGGCTTGTGCATACTGCCGGTTTTTAACCGCGCTATCGCATGCTTCCAAGGCAGCATCCTTAGCCACAGACTCATTAATAATCAATAAATTAAGAATTAATATTAAAGTTAATTTTGAATTCATATTAAAACAAGTCCGATTGTGTTGGTAAGGTTTCCGACGTTAACTGGGGCACCACCTCTGGCGCTTCTGCAGATGATTGCAGCATAGCGAGTAAGGCCGATTCATCCAGCACAGGGATATTCAACTGTTGCGCTTTTTCGAGCTTGCTACCAGCCTCTGCCCCGGCGACAACATAGCTGGTTTTGGCCGACACGCTACCGCTGACTTTACCACCCACGGCTTCAATCATGGCTTGCGCCTGGTCGCGTTTGAGCGTCGGCAAGGTGCCGGTGAGCACAAAGGTTTTGCCGGCAAACGTGGCTGATGGGGTGGTTTTGGTGATATCGGCCCAATGCACGCCAAGCGCACGCATCGCAGCAATGACTTCGCGGTTATGAGGCTCCTGGAAAAACTGGTAAGCGGCTTCTGCCACAATCGGGCCAACGTCGTTGACTTGCATCAGTGATTCGACATCGGCAGCCATCAAGGCATCCAGGTTGCCAAAATGCTGCGCCAAATCCTTTGCTGTCGCCTCGCCGACATTGCGTATGCCTAACGCATAAATAAAGCGTGGCAAAGTCGCTTGTTTGCTTTTCTCAATAGCGGCCAGCACATTCTGTGCAGACTTCTCGGCCATGCGCTCCAACTCGCTTAATACGGGCAGGCTCAGGCAGTAAACATCGTCCAGGTGATGCACCAGGTCGCGTTCAACCAGTTGATCTACCAGTTTCTCGCCCAAACCCTCAATATCCATGGCGCGGCGTGAGGCAAAGTGGGTAATGGCTTGTTTACGCTGCGCCGGGCAAATCAGGCCGCCGGTACAACGTGCCACGGCTTCATCTTGTGGCCGGACGACGTGTGAGCCACATTCCGGGCATACAGAGGGCATGACAAACACGCGCGCATCTGCTGGTCGCAATTCAGGCTTGGCGGACACGACTTCAGGAATCACATCCCCTGCCCGCCGTACAATCACGGTGTCGCCGATATGAATATCCTTACGGCGCAACTCGTCTTCATTGTGCAAGGTGGCATTCGTGACGGTGACACCGCCAACAAAGACGGGCTTTAGACGCGCCACAGGGGTAATCGCGCCCGTGCGCCCCACTTGCACGGTAATATCCTCCACCACGGTAATTGCCTCTTCTGCGGGGAACTTATGTGCAATTGCCCAGCGTGGCGCACGCGAGACAAATCCCAGTGCATCTTGCAAGCTAAACGCATTCACCTTGTAGACCACGCCATCAATATCAAATGGCAAGCTGCTACGCTTGGCACCAATCTCGGCATAATAATCACGCAAGCCTTGTGCGCCGGTTTTAACACCACGCAACTCAGAGACAGGAAAACGTAAATCGGCCAGGTACTGCATGGCCTCAGCATGAGAATGCAGTTCAGGTACACCTTCGCTAGCACCAAGGCCATAGGCGAAAAAATGCAGAGGCCGCTTGGCGGTGATATTCGAATCTAGTTGACGCAAGCTGCCTGCCGCGGCATTGCGCGGGTTGGCAAATAGCTTGGCGCCAGCGGCGGCTTGTTGCTGGTTGAGCTTTTCAAAGTCTTTTTTCAGCATCAGCACCTCACCACGGACTTCAAGCAAGGCAGGCGGCTGCGCAATATTCAAGCGACCGGGGATAGCACGTATGGTTTTCAGGTTATGCGTTACATTTTCACCGGTATAGCCATCACCACGTGTTGCGCCTTGCACAAACACACCGTGTTCATATGTCAGTGTGATCGCCAGGCCATCAAACTTCGGCTCTACCGCGTAGTCCACTTGCGACTGGTCTGTGCCTTCTCGCACACGACGGTCAAACGCCTCGAGCTCGTCATCACTAAAGGCATTATTGAGCGACAGCATGGCCTGCCGGTGCTGTACGCTGTCAAAAGCAGCCAGCGCCAGGCCGCCTACACGCTGGCTGGGTGAGTCTGCTGTAATCAGTTCGGGATATTGCTGCTCGATAGCCAGCAATTGTCGGTAAATGCCATCGTATTCATTATCACTGACCAGCGGCGCATCCAGCACATAGTAGTGATAATCGTATTCGGCAATGCGCTGCTTAAGCTGTTGTAAAAGCAGCGCAGCTTCTTGAGCTGGCATATTAAGAGAACAGGCGTTTGGCGTGGCTGCTGCCAGGAGTGATTCCTTGTGCAGCCATGGCATTGGAGATATTTTTCAGTTGCTGGCGAATTTTATCCAGTTGCGCATCACCAATGGCCTTGCGGTTCACATCAATCATGCTGGCACTTAAACTGCTCGCCATGCTGGCAGCAATCTCCACCATATGGTCAAACACATGCAAGCTATTAGGTGTGGTAGGAATATCCAGCTGGAAGGTAACGCCCGTCATCACAGCCGATTTCAGCATGTCAGCCGAGAACGGTTTACCTTCGTAGTTACGCACAGAAAACTCAAGCTGGCCCTCAGTGTTGAAGAGCTCAAAGCGACCATCTACGCTGAGTTGCATGCCACATGCCTCGGCCAGGCCACGTAACTTGGTCGCATGAAACATGCCTTGATTAGCCAGCACATGAAATTCGACGGCTTTATCGACCTCAATACAAAACGCATCAATCGACTGCGATTGCACTGATGGCTCGTAACCGCCCTGCCAGTGCACGGTCAACCCCAGCGCACGCGCCAGGGTTTCCATCGACTTCTGGAAACGTTTAAGGGTTTCTTCATCTACGGGGCCACCACGGTCGGCCAGTTGTAAACTACAGGCAACCTGGCTAGCCGGGGTATGGTCTTGCAGTGCTTTGGCATCTAACGCCAAGACATCTTGCCAATCACCACTGATGGAGTTTTGTGCCCACAAGGTGGCATGCTGCGGAAAGGTTCTGACCTCAGCTTGCATATCCTCCAGCTCGACCAGCATCACGCCCAGCGGTGCATCAATCAGCCCTACCCAATCCATCGCCGTATGCACGGCGTCTGGCAGCACAGAATCGTCTATGTGCGCAGGCATGGCGGACTCACCTTCTGCTGCATCGTCAGGAAAATCTAACACAGGTTGTTCAAAGGCTGGTGCCGAAATGTCATCGAAAGATTGCGCGACCGGTGCACTTGCCTCAGGCTTGGCTGAAATCACAGGCTCAACTTTAGCTGCCTGAAAATTGGCAGGCTCAGCCTTGGCGGAAGACGTTTTTGCAGAGACAGGGACTGCCGGTTCAGCAGGCTGCTTGTTTAAATTCAAACCGTTTTTATCGAACTTAGCGGTAGTCGCCGCATTGATTTTTGCTTTGGCAGACTCACCTACCGTGAAGTCTGGCTCGACCTTGGCAGACTGGCGCACGCGTGGCTCAGACATCCAGCCTTCGACGTCCTCTGAAACGACATGTTTATCGGTATTGGCTTTTTTAAGCGGCTCTTTTTTCAGGCTATCCGCTTTAGCAGCATCACTGGTTTTCGCAGCAGCAGCGTCGCTATCCAGCACATCACCACGGGTATGGCTAAAACGATATTCAACGTCTCTGCGATATTTTTTTTCCTGCCACCAGTTAAAAACTACCACTGCCAGAACGATGCTGACCCCAAGCAACACCAATATCATCCACAAATCAGACATGTGACCTTACAATCCTTAATAACGCTTGCATAATAATACAACAAAACTGGCATTAAGCCGCATGCATGCGTATCGCCTCGTCGATATCCACATCGACAATCCGCGATACGCCAGACTCCTGCATGGTGACCCCTATTAACTGTTGTGACATCTCCATCGTGATTTTGTTGTGTGACACAAACAGGAATTGGGTTTTTTCCGACATCACGCGTACCAACTGGCAGAAACGCTCAGTGTTACTGTCATCCAAAGGCGCATCCACTTCATCCATGAGGCAGAATGGTGCCGGATTTAATCTAAACAAGGCAAACACCAGCGCCATAGCCGTCAGTGCCTTTTCACCGCCAGATAACAATTGTATCGTGGTGTTCTTTTTACCTGGCGGCTGCGCAAACACCTGTACGCCGGTATCGAGGATCTCGTCACCAAGTAATTCAAGTTTGGCATTGCCGCCATTGAACAAAGTCTGGAACAATTCGCCAAAATTGCGGTTGGCTTCATCATAGGTCGCACGCAACTTGCCGCGCGTTTCCCTGTCGATTTTCTGGATCGCCTCTTCCAGCGTTTCACTGGCGGTCAGCAAATCCTTTAACTGGCTATCCAGATAACCCTTGCGCTCTTTTTCAACCGCCAACTCTTCAATGGCGGCCATATTAACCGCCCCCAATTGCTGTATCTGCTGCTGTAGTTTTTGGGTATTTTGCGCCAGTGCCTGTGCCTGGCTATCCAAGTCCAGGCCTTGCTGAATCAGCGTTTCGTCCAGACCAGTTTCAGCCAAAGCAGACTGACATTGCTCCACTTGCAGGCGACACTCCTGCTGTTTAAGGCGGCGTTGCTCTACGGCATCCCGTAGTGGATGCAATTGCTGCTCGATTTGCAAGCGATGCCGCTCTTGTGCCTGCAATGCACTTTCCTGCTCGGCAGACTGGTTTCGCGCTTGCGCAAGTGCCTGTTCACACGCGTGCTGTTGCGTCAACGCGTGTGCAAGATTCGCCTTGAGCGCCTCCATATTGCTAATTGCCAGGGCCTGCTCAGTCTCAACCAGGCGATGCTGCAAGTTGTGGCTTTCCTGTTCATTTTGCGTCAATCGCTGCTGTAAATCAGCCACTGCATTTTTCAGTAAGGTTTGCTCAAACACTTGTGATTGATGCGCTTTTTCGGCCTGTTGCACCGTGTCGCGCAAATTAAAATAACTTTGTTCGGCTTGCTGTTTTTGTGCCTGAGTTTTACGCGCACTTTGTTCCAGGTCAGCGATTTGCGATTGATGCTGGGTAATATTGGCTTGCGCCTGCGCGACCTCCTGACTGAGATCAAGCTGGCGCTCCTCGGCCTGCGTCATGTCTTGCTGCAAGGCAGTCTGCCGACGCAAGGCATTATCATGCGCCTGTTGCAGGCGAGAGACTTGCAGTTGCGATTCGTGCATACTGGCCGTGAGTTGTTTAATACGCTGGTGGCTTTGTTGCTGTTGCTGGCGAGTGACCTGCAAACTGGCCTCCAGCGATTGCACTTGCTGCTGCGCAGCTGTGACATCCCTTTGCGACTGGCTCAAACCTGCTTGCAGCGTATCCAGCTGCTGCTGGCGCTCCAGCACACCTTGCATTTGATTTTGGCGGCCATAAAAAACAGCACTATATCGCTGGTAAACATCGCCATTTTTGGTCAGCAAGCTGATGCCTGCTGGCAGTTTTGATTGATATTCCGCCAGCTGTTGCACGTTATCCAGTATATAAACCCCTGCCAGCCAGTGCTGCAAGGCTGCAGAGACTTCAGCCTGCTTAATCGTCAACAAGCTATACAAACTGGGCAAGCCCTGCCATTGCGCTGGCAAGGCCTCAGTCGCTACCGCTGCCTGCGCAACCGCCAACGCCGCTTGTGGATGCGGCAATTGCGACCAATCTGCGTGGGTTTCTGGCAATAGCGCATTTAATTTATGGCCAAGAAACACTTCCAGGGCAGGCTGCCACTGGCTATCGACCTGTATCGCCTGCCACAGGCGTGGCGCTGATTGCATGCCTGTTTTCTGCAGCCACGGGCCCAATTGCTGATCCTGCTTGATACTTTGCTGTAATTTTTGCAGCGACTGTATCTCAGCATCCAACTGATGCAGCGCGCGTTGTGCCTGTTGCCAGTGGCTGCGCGCCTGCTGCAATGCTTGTTGCTGTATATTTTCTTCTGTGCGCCATTGGGTCAATTGCTGCTCTTCGTGTTGCAAGGCAGCTTGCTGTTCCGCCAGCTGTTGCTGATGCGCGCCCAACGCCTGCATGTCTGGCAACGCCCACTGCCCCAGCTCATTCTGTAGTTGCTGTAAACGTTGTGCGACCTCAGCCAGGTTACGCTGGATGAAATTCACATTATTTTGTTCCAGTTGCATATGCTGGCGGCTTTGCTGTACCGCTTGCTGTGCCTGGTTCGCCGCCTGCTGCACCGCCTGCAACTGACTAGCCTGCTCAGGCAAGCCTTGCTGCATGGCCTGCAAATCCAACGCATGCTGCTCTACAGCACCTTGCGTCGTGATCAATGCCGTATTTTTTTCTGCCAACTGCAATTGCAGCTGCTTCTGTTGCTGCGCCCTATGCTCCATCTGCCGCAATAATTGCAGCTGCTCTTGTAACAAGCGATCCCGTGCCTCTTCAGATTGCTTCACCTGCAACCCAAGATTGGACACCTGCGAATTCGCCTCGTAGAAGGCTGCCTGCGCCGCGTGTAACTGGTTAGCCGTTTCCTGATGCTGCTGGCGCAACTGCTCAAGTTGCAGTTCGTGGTTGCGCAAGCTGGCCATTTGCGCCTCCAGCGCATTCACGGCCTGCTCAACCGCCTGTGAAGCGGTTTCATGTGCCAGCACGGCATCGCGTTTGCGCAACCACCACCATTGCGCTTCGGCCAATTGGTGTGCCTGCTGCAAGGCCTGAAACTTTTGCGTCACCAGCGCCTGTGCTTCCAGCTTGATAATTTGCTTATTCATTTCACGCGAAATATCTTCTACGCGTTCAAGATTTTCACGCGTATCCCGCAAGCGCAGCTCGGTTTCACGCCGACGCTCTTTATATTTGCTGATGCCGGCGGCCTCTTCCAGAAACACGCGCAACTCTTCCGGCCTAGCTTCAACGATCCGTGAAATCGTATTCTGGCCAATGATGGCATAGGCACGGCCACCCAGGCCGGTACCTAAAAACAAATCGGCAACATCGCGTCGCCGCACGGCGATATTATTGATGTAATAGGTAGAGCCCTTGTCGCGCTCAATCACCCGCTTGACGGAGATTTCGGCGTATTGGCTCCACTCACCATTGGCACCGCCCAGGCTGTTATCAAAAATCAGCTCGACACTGGCGCGGGAGATCAGTTTACGGTTAGCGGATCCGTTAAAAATAACCGCATCCATGGCGTCGGCACGCATTTCTTTGGCCGAAGACTCCCCTAGCACCCAGCGTACAGACTCCATGACATTTGATTTGCCACAGCCGTTCGGCCCCACCACGCCCACACGTTGCCCATGCAAATGTATGGTGGTCGGATCGACAAAAGACTTGAACCCCGCCAGTTTTAAATGAGTCAGACGCAAAGTAAGAAAACCGCTTATAAGAATTTGAATGGTTGCTTAAGCGGTATAATACCCATTTTTATCAAGAAACAACCAACAAACATGAGTGCAATGAACGAACATTTACTCGGTGGCAAGCCAACGGCCCAAGCAGCAAAGACGCTGGAGACTTTTGACAACCCAAATCCTAACCGCGATTTTCATATTCACATGGAAGTACCGGAATTCACCTGCCTGTGCCCGAAAACTGGCCAACCTGACTTCGCGGTGATTTACCTGGACTACATTCCTAACAAATTGTGCGTGGAATTAAAAAGCCTGAAGCTCTATATGTGGTCGTTCCGTGACGAAGGCTGCTTTCACGAAGCCGTGACCAACCAGATCCTGGATGACCTGGTCAGCGCCATTGATCCGAAGTTTATGCGTGTCACCGCCAAGTTTTATGTGCGGGGCGGCATCTTTACCAATGTCGTGGCAGAACATCGCGCCGCTGGTTGGCAGCCACAGCCCTATGTAGAGTTATCGCAATTTTCCGCACAAAGTAATATTCGCGGATAAGCAAACACAGAAAAAGAAATGACTAGCCCGGCCATGCCGGGTTTTTTATTGCAATGACAAACAGCAACGGTCATTGCATCTTGTAGATGATGGTCGACCTGAATGGTCTTTGATTTTCGTAAACAGAGTGATGTAAACGTGAATTTAATGCTAGAAATCACTGAGTGATTTTTGGCGTCCCCACGGGGATTCGAACCCCGGTCGCCTCCGTGAAAGGGAGGTGTCCTAGGCCTCTAGACGATGGGGACCTAAGAAATTTAACAACCCGTGCATTATACCAGTTTTTCAAATAATTGAAATATTTATTTTTAAAAAAATTCAATATTTTCAATCACTTGGTGGAGATAAGCGGGATCGAACCGCTGACCTCTTGCATGCCATGCAAGCGCTCTCCCAGCTGAGCTATACCCCCGAATCCCTGGTAATGCAGCTCTTTGTTTTGCAGTGCAATTCAAAGAAGGCGCCATATTAATGATGGCTAGAAGTCTTGTCAACGGCTTTCAACATAAATCTTTAAAAAAACTGTATATCGCTTTGTTTGGCGCGCTGATCTGCTGAAAAAATCAGCAAATCAGCCGGTGGTGACGAGCATTATTTAAGATAGGGCTTGATCTTGCTCATGATGTCTTCGCTCTCTGGCCGCGTCATGCTATTAAACGAATACACTTTTTGCCCGCCAGGCAGAATGACATATTTATAGAAATTCCATTGCGGTGCCTGCCCTGTTTGTTTGATTAACTGTTGATACAAAGAGTTTGCGCTACTGCCGGTGACGCTGGACTTTTCCACCATGGGGAATTTGACGGAATATGTCAACTTGCAAAAATCACCAATTTGCTTGTTATTGCCTGGCTCTTGCCTGAAGTCATTAGACGGGAAACCAATCACCACCAGGCCCTTGTCCTTGTATTGGTCATATAAAGACTCCAGCGCTTCAAACTGTGGCGTGAAGCCACACTTGCTGGCGGTATTCACAATCAGGATGGGCTTGTCCTGAAATTGACAAAAATCGACAGTTTGCCCCTGCAGGGTTTTAAATTGGTGTTGATATATTGGCAGGCATTCAGCCTGCGCCAATGAATAGCCTCCCAAGCCCAACAACATGAATATCACACCTCGCATTGCATCTCTCCTGTCATTTTTGTGTATGTTATGCCTTTACAGACAGCCAGTTAGCTTGATTGTTCTGTATGAATGGCGCATATTTTACTTTTTTTAATAGTTGCCGTTAATAAAATTGTAAGGAACAAAACTGATGATTGGCATAGTCTATGCTAATGCATTATTAAGAACAGTAAGGACTGACATGTTTGAGTAAATTAACGATGTACTGGGAGATCACCATGTTACAAAAAGCAACGCCTACCGACAAATTTAAAAAAATTGATCAAATGCTGGAAGATTTTGCCGGCGATGAAGTCGATGATTTCGAATCTAGCTACGGCAGCTATGAGAAGAGCCACAAGCACTACTCTGCTGACGAAGATGCTTTAATGAATATTGACGACCTGTATTAATCTGCCCGACAGTATGCATGCAGGCCATAGCGCCTGACAACGTCATCACGCACAGCATACATCAATTGGCTGCGCTGCAAGGTTACTGATATATCGTTGCCTGATATAATGCCGGGATGGAAATTACTACACGCTTGGAATTTGATGCCGGACATCGTATTCCTGATCATAAAAGTCAATGCCGCAATCTGCACGGCCACCGTTACGCCATAGAGATTACGCTCTCGGGTGACATCATTCACGCTGAGCATGCTTCAGAAAACGGGATGGTGATGGATTTTGCCGACGTGAAGCGCATTGCCCGCGAAACGATTGTTGACCGCTGGGACCATGCTTTCCTGGTCTTTCAGGGAGATGTCGCTGTGCTGGACTTCCTCAACAGCCTGCCCAATCATAAAACCATTATCTTCCCGACCATTCCAACGGCCGAAAACATGGCTGCAGAAGCCTTCAGGTTACTCAAAGCGCAATACAGGGACACTTTTGGCAACCATCTCAAGCTGGTGAAAGTCAGGCTCTACGAAACGCCCAATAGCTGGACGGATGCGTTTGACCAAGTTTAAGTAGGTTCAAACGAATTAATCATTAAAACAGGTTAATCAGACGGCTAACTCAGCCATCACCTGATTTAAGGCGACTGACCACTCAGGCAGAGTCACGCCAAACGTTTGCTCAAGTTTGGCTGTACAAAGCCTTGAGTTTTGCGGACGCTTGGCTGGCGTGGGATATTCAGCTGCCGCAATAGGCTGTACCTCGTTCACCACCAATGGTGGCCAACCACGTACACTTTCTAACGCGCGATACTGCGCCACGATTTCACTGGCAAAACCGAACCATGAGGTTTCACCACTATTCACCAGATGATACACACCACTTTGTGTCACATCTTCCTGATGCCAGCGCGTGACTAGTTCTGTCACAGCTTTGGCGATCGCCGTATCCGCAGTCGGTGCGCCGTACTGATCTGCCACAATACGCAAGTGTTCGCGCTCCTGAGCCAGGCGGATAATCGTTTTGAGGAAGTTTTTACCATAGCTGCCATACACCCAGCTAGTGCGTAGAATCAGGTGCGGCAACCCAACACGCCGAATCGCCTCTTCCCCAGCCAGCTTGCTGGCGCCATAGACGCTGAGCGGATTCACGGCATCGGTTTCGGTATAAAGGGCATCCTTTGCACCGTCATAAACATAATCAGTAGAAAAATGAATCAAGCCGGCATTGAGTGTTGCGGCTTCCTCAGCCAATACGCCAGGCGCTGTCGCATTAATGGCATAAGCCAGTTCACGCTCAGACTCCGCTTTATCTACCGCCGTGTAGGCCGCCGGGTGAATGATTAAATCTGGGGCGATTTCACGCACTGTTCGTCTGATATGCTCAGGCTGCGTTAAATCCAGTTGCTGGCGGTCACAGGCTACTATTTGCCACTCACTGGCTAGTTCTAAAGCCAATTGCTGCTGCAACGCGTGACCCACTTGACCGCTGACGCCGGTTAACAGAATTCTTTTCATGGCTGCATCAATGTTGGTCAAATAGCATCAAATTTAGGTGCATCTGCCCAGGATAAGCCTTGCTGATCCTTGGCTGACAGGCTAGGCGCCTGCGTCAATGGCCAGTCCACGCCGACCGTGGCATCATCCCATTTCAGGCAAGCCTCATGCTGCGGTGCATAATAGTCGGTGGTTTTATACAAAAAATCTGCCGTCTCAGACAACACGACAAAGCCATGCGCAAACCCGGCAGGCACCCAAAATTGACGGTGATTTTCTGCACTCAAATGAACACCTGCCCATTGGCCAAAGGTAGGTGAGTTGCTACGCATATCTACCGCCACGTCAAACACCTCCCCTTGCACCACACGTACCAGCTTACCTTGCGGTTGCTGAAGCTGGTAATGCAGACCGCGCAACACGCCTTTGCCAGAGCGTGAGTGGTTATCTTGCACAAACTGTACATCCATCCCGGTGCGGTCTTTAAAGGTGTTGGCGTTAAAGCTTTCGAGGAAAAAACCACGCGCATCGCCAAAGACTTTAGGCTCCAGAATCAACACCTCTGGAATCTTTGTTGCAATCACTTGCATTAAAACACCTGCTCTTTGAGAATTTGTTTCAGATATTGCCCATAGCCGTTTTTGGCGTATTTATCGGCCAATTTGTCCAGTTGCTCAGCCGTGATAAATCCCTGGCGGTAAGCAATCTCTTCCAGACAGGAGATTTTCAAACCCTGGCGTTTTTCTATGGTCTGGATAAAACCACTGGCTTCCAGCAAAGACTCATGCGTGCCAGTATCCAGCCAGGCCATACCACGCCCCATGACCTCCACATTGAGGTCACCCCAAGCCAGGTACTGTTTATTCACATCGGTAATTTCCAGTTCGCCACGCGGTGAAGGCTTGAGGTTTTTGGCAATATCGACCACACGCTGGTCGTAAAAATAGAGGCCGGTGACGGCATAACGCGATTTAGGCTGTGTCGGTTTTTCTTCCAGGCTAATCGCCGTTCCTTGTGCATCAAACTCCACTACGCCGTAACGCTCGGGATCATTCACCGGGTAAGCAAACACAGTGGCGCCCTGCTCACGCTGACCGGCGGCCATGGCCATTTCACCTAGTTCGTGGCCATAAAAAATGTTATCGCCCAGTACCAGTGCGCTGGTATCGCTGCCAATAAAAGACTCACCGAGGATAAACGCCTGCGCCAGCCCATCTGGCGACGGTTGCACTTGGTATTCAATACGCATGCCCCACTGGCTGCCATCCCCCAATAACTCTTTAAAACGCGGTGTATCCATGGGCGTGGAAATAATCAGCACTTCGCGTATCCCTGCCAGCATTAATGCTGACAAGGGATAGTAAATCATGGGTTTGTCGTAGACCGGCAACAATTGCTTGGAAACCACTTGGGTTACCGGATACAAGCGTGTGCCAGAGCCACCTGCCAATACAATGCCTTTTCTTGCCATTATGCGAGCTCCTCTCCACGTTCGTGGTAATTCTTGTTGAGCCAATGCTGATATTCCCCGCTGGTGACACGTGCCACCCACTCATGATGCTCCAGATACCAGCGCACGGTTTTACGGATGCCGGTTTCAAAGGTTTCTTGCGGCTTCCAGCCAAGTTCCTGCTCAATTTTGCTGGCATCAATCGCGTAGCGCGCATCATGGCCTGGGCGGTCTTTGACAAACGTCATCTGGTCACGGTAACTGCCTTGCGCTTTAGGCCGTTCCTGGTCGAGGATGTCACACAAAGTATGCACCACGTCCAGGTTGGTTTTTTCATTCCAGCCGCCGATATTGTAAGTTTCGCCTGGCGTGCCTTTGGCCAGCACTTCGCGAATGGCACTGCAATGGTCCTCTACATACAGCCAGTCGCGGATATTGCTGCCGTTACCATAAATAGGTAATGGTTTGCCAGACAAGGCATTATGTATCACCAGCGGAATCAGTTTTTCCGGAAAATGATATGGACCGTAATTGTTGGAACAGTTGGTGGTCAATGTTGGCAAGCCATAGGTATGGTGATAGGCGCGGACCAGATGGTCAGACGCTGCCTTGGAGGCCGAATACGGACTATTTGGCTGATAAGTATTGGTCTCTTTAAACGCCGGGTCATTCGGCCCCAGTGAACCGTATACTTCGTCGGTAGAAACATGCAGAAAGCGGAACTGCGCTTGCTCGTCTACCGGTAAGGCTTGCCAATATGCGCGTACTTCTTCCAGCAAATTAAAAGTACCCACGACATTGGTTTGAATAAAGGCATCAGGCCCATGGATAGAACGGTCGACGTGACTCTCAGCCGCGAAATTGAGTACCGCACGCGGCCGATGCGTTTCCAGCAATGCTTTAACCGCCACACGATCACCAATATCCGCATGCACAAAAATATGGTGCGGATTTTGGCTGATGCCGGCCAGGTTTTCCATGTTGCCGGCATAGGTCAACTTATCCAGATTGATCACTGTCCCCAACTTGTGTCTGACCCAAGCATTGACAAAGTTGCTGCCAATAAAACCGGCGCCGCCGGTAACTACGATTGTTTCTGTAAGCATAAAAGACCTAAATCCAGAATAGTTTTACTAATTGATACATGCCTCATACTAGCGCACAGCCTGTGATCTCAAATGCCCGATAAGCACCTTAATCATGCACTACCAGGCAGTCGCACCTGCCTTGGCAAGGCCAGTGATGTATTGTTGATGTGCGTCCAATTCTTCTTCATCTGCAGTGACCAGCTTTAATGCAGAAAAGTCTACGGCCAGATTCGCATGTGTCGCTTGCTCTACCGGGCTCGATAACTCCATCAGCAGGCTCTCTTGGCCGCGCGTCATGGCGATATACACTTCAGCCAGCAACTCCGCATCCAGCAAGGCGCCGTGCAAGGTACGCTGCGAGTTATCAATGCCAAAGTGTCGGCACAAGGCATCCAGGTTGTTACGTTGACCAGGCCGCATTTCCTTGGCCATTTTCAAGGTATCGATAATGCCGCTGACATAGGTTTCCAGCTTGTCCTGGCCCAGCTTGGCGAGTTCCATATTCAAAAAGCCGATATCAAACGGCGCATTATGGATAATTAACTCGGCACCACGGATAAACGCGACAAACTCTTCGGCAATGCTGGCAAACAAAGGTTTATCTTGCAAAAACTCCAGCGAAATACCATGCACCTCTTGCGCGCCAGGGTCGATCTCGCGCTCGGGGTTAATGTAAATGTGGAAATGGCGCTGGGTGGGCCGGCGGTTAAATATTTCTACTGCGGCAATTTCAATAATACGATGCCCTTGGTCCGGGTATAAACCGGTGGTTTCCGTATCGAGAAAAATCTGTCTCATGCAATCCCCCTGTTAACCCGCTGCAACCGTCAGCACGCCCTGATTAGCCAGTGCATCCGCGCGCTCATTGCCTTCATTACCGGCATGGCCTTTTACCCAGATCCATTCGATCTGGTGCGTGACCGCCAGTGCATCCAGTATTTGCCATAAGTCGGCATTTTTAACTGGTTTTTTATCCGCCGTACGCCACTGTTTCTTTTTCCAGCCTGCCAGCCACTCTGTCATGCCTTTTTGCACATAACTGGAGTCGGTATACACCTTCACCTGTGAAGGCTTTTTCAATGCTTGCAGCCCTTGAATCACCGCCGTCATCTCCATGCGGTTATTGGTGGTCAGTGCTTCACCGCCAAACAGTGATTTTTCGTGTTCACCCGCTTTGAGCCAAACGCCCCAGCCCCCGACGCCAGGGTTGCCTTTGCAGGCACCATCAGCGTACATTTCTATCCATTGTTGTGTCGACATCCGCGCATTCTAACTGTTTTTGCACTTGTTTTTGTATGCTGGACTGGCCTTTTCGCACCTGCAAAGCATGGTTGAGCGGTGATTTCTTCCAGTCAGGTTTGAGCAAACGCACATTCAACACCCGTTTTTTGGCAATTAGAAAATACACGCCACCAGTCATGCCACAGGTGTGCCGCCCCCAACGCTCAAGGCAAGATTGCCGCGCCAGCCACAATGGGTCATTCACTGGTAAGGCATGCACCAAGCTACCGCTATGCACCACTTCAAAGCCAAGCACACTTAGCCAATCACGTATACGCCAGGCGGTAAACAGGCGCTCAAAGTGCCCGGCTTGCTTAAATTGGCCCACGCGGGCGCGCAACCCCAGGCAACTGACTGGCGTGATGCCTGTAAGCACCACCGTGCCCTCAGGCACCAACACGCGAAATACCTCGCGCAGCGTTTGCTGCGGGTCAGCACACTGCTCAAGCACATGCGGCATGCATACCAAGTCAACCGACTGTTCGGCAAACGGCAAAAACTCGCTTTCACACAATAGCGCAGCCTTTGGTGTCGCCGAGAGCTGTAAGGAGTGTTTATAAGGGATGCGGCAATGCTCAAGTAAATCGTGCGTCGGCCAGCCTATCTGCAAGGCATGGAAACCAAACACATCTGCCACCGTTTGTGCATACAACGGGATCTCGCGCTGGGCGATATAGCGGCCCAACGCCATGGCATCAAAAGCAGTTTCATTTAAGCTGGCTGGCTGGCTGGATTGCAAGATGAAGCTCCCAAAAATGCCAGAAATAACACAAAGTGTAAAACAGGCGGCTAAACACGATTGTGCCTTGACAATCATGACCATTTTTTCAATGATGCGGGATGCACGACACTTCTGCAAGCATAGAGATCACCGCACTGCCCGCTTTTAGCGATAATTATTTATGGCTGATTCACCGCGGCCAATATGCACTGGTGGTTGACCCTGGTGATGCCGAGGTCGTTGAGCAGGCGTTGCAGGCGCGCCAGTTACAGTTGGATGGCATCCTGCTCACCCATCACCATGCTGACCATGTCGGCGGAGCCGCAGCGCTACAGCAGCACTGGCGATGTACCGTCTACGCCCCCGAGAGTGACCACCCAGCTTATCAGGCTTTACAGGCCACACGTGTCAAACAAGGGGATCGCCTGACATTTAAACACTTTGGTGCACTCAGTTGCGACGTACTGGCCCTGCCCGGACACACACTGGACCATATTGCCTATTACCTCAATCATCAGCACCTGTTTAGCGGCGATGTATTGTTTGGCGCAGGCTGTGGCCGCTTGTTTGAAGGCAAGCCATCGCAAATGTATGCTTCATTGCAACGGATCGCAGCGCTGCCTGCAAACACGCTGATCTACCCTGCACATGAATACACCGCGCACAATATTGCTTTTGCGCAAACAGTAGACGCCGACAATGCAGACTTGCAGCAACGCGCACGCAATACCGCACACTTGCGCGCGCAGAATCTGCCTACCTTGCCCACAACACTGGCGCTAGAGTTAGCCACCAACCCGTTTTTGCGCTGCGAGGCCTTGTCACAACAAGACGCCTTTCAGCACTGGTCAGCGATTGATGTGTTTACCGAGCTGCGCGCACGGCGCAACCACTTCTAATGCCAACGCTGATAGCAATCGCCTGTGTAGACATAAAAACTTGTCTCACTGAAAAATTAACGTAGAATGATGTCCTCCTTAAAGCGCTTGTATGCGTTACGCCAATCACGTGCTGGTTGGCATGGCCCTAACGGCCACCCGGGTTTATCAATGCATGTGCAAGTTTTTCTCAGGATTACCTTGTGCAACAGTCTCAGGATTAAGTATTACCGTCATGCGTTTTAAAAAATTACTGCTATGTGCCGCCCTTTCAGCTTTTCCATTACTGGTATCGGCTGAATATGTAGAGCCAGCCAGCATGTCGGACGACAACGGCAGTTATGATGAAAGTTATGGCGGCCCGGAATCAGAAAATTACAACTCCAGTTACCAGTTTGAAGACTCGTTAACGCTGCAAGACAGCCTGTGGGATCGCGTCCGTGACGGCTTTAACATGCCGGACATTGACTCTACCTACACCAACAAGCACGAACAATGGTACGCCTCACGCCCTGACTACGTGTCACGCATGCTGGAGCGCAGCAAAAAGTACCTTTACCACATTGTGGTTGAAGTTGAAAAAAGAGGCATGCCGACCGAAATTGCGCTGTTGCCCATGATTGAAAGTGGCTTTAACCCGAAGGCGCTTTCAACCAGCAAAGCCTCTGGCATCTGGCAATTTATCCCCTCTACCGGCAAAGACTTTGGCCTCAAACAAAACTACTGGAAAGACTCGCGTAAAGATGTCACCGCGGCGACGCAGGCTGCGCTTAACTACCTGCAAAAACTCTACACCATGTTTGGCGCCTGGGACCTGGCGCTGGCTGCTTACAATGCTGGCGAAGGCACCGTGGCACGTGCGATTGAACGTAACCTCCAGTTAGGCTTGCCAACCGACTACCAGCATTTGTCTTTGCCTGACGAAACACGTAATTACGTACCAAAATTGCAGGCGATTAAAAATATTATTTTCCGCCCGGAAAACTATGGGTTAACGCTCAACGAGATTCCTAACAAACCCTATTTCACCACGGTACAAGCGCCCAACAAAATTGACGCCAAGCTAGCGGCTGAGCTGGCAGGGATTTCCCTGGAAGAGTTTAACGCGCTGAACCCCAGCTTTACGCGCCCGGTGCTGATTACTGAAAATAGCTATCAAAAACTGTTGCTGCCTACCTGGGCCGCCAGTAACTTCACCAATAACCTCAGTGCTTATAACCGCCCATTATCTAACTGGCATAGCTACCAACCCAAACGTGGCGAGCGCCTGGGCGCCATTGCCAGCCAGTTTGGTATCAGCATTTATGAGCTGAGCGCCACCAACAACCTCAAGCCTAACCGCAACCTGATTGTGCGCAGGCCTCTATTAGTGCCTGCCAGTGTGCAATCTGGCCTGACGCGCCCCATTGATGTCGCCGCCATGGCGCAACTGCCGATTGAAATGCCGGTCGAAAAAGAATCCTCCGCCAAATCAGTCTCTATCTCGCATAAGGTGAAACAAGGTGATACATTGGCAAAACTGGCTAAGCGTTATGGCGTTAGCAGCAAACAAATCATGCAGCAAAACCACCTGAAGTCCAAAAACCTGGCCGTTGGCCAGGTATTGCAGTTGGAAAAACAGGAAAGCAGCACAAGCAGTGCCAGCCAGTCACATGGCTCAAAAACCAGCGCGAGAGTGAGCCATAAGAAAACAACGACTACCAGCAAAACGCGTAGTAGCGGGCAATCCCCTACGCACAAAAAAACCACGACAACACATAGTAAAAAAACCAAACACTGACACGGCGAGCCACCATGATGAAACGACGCATGACGAATCGACGATTGACCGGGATGCACCACACTTGCACCAAGCAATATGCGTCCATTGGTCAACAACTCGTTATCGGCATGCTATGCAGCACGTTACTGGCTTGCAGTGTAGATAGCCCAGACCAGAATACGGCAGCGTTAAACCAGCCATATCCCGCACAAACGGGCGGCACGCTGATCAGTGCCATGCTCTCAGACCCCAGCAGTATGATAGGCATGGTGGCGGGTGAGTCGGTCTCATTGGCCATCGGTGCTTATCTGTTTAACTCGTTGCTGACATTCAATCAGGACCTTGATCTTGCTGGTGAACTGGCGGAATCATGGCAGGTTGCAGATGATAAAAAAACCATTACGTTTAAACTCAAGCCAGGCTTGCAATGGGCAGACGGCAAGCCACTCACCAGCGCCGATGTGTTATTTACCTGGCAACTGATCATTGACGAAAAAACGCATAGCCCGTATGCATCAGACTATCAACTGGTGACCAAGGCAGAAGCGCCTGATGCCCGGACATTTATCGTGCACTATGCCCAACCCTTTGCGCCTGCGCTCGAAAGCTGGGCACACTTGCAAGTGCTGCCAAAACACAAGCTGGCCGGGCAAGATATTCATACCACCAGTTTTGCGCAAAAACCGCTAGGCAGCCACTACTACCAGTTAAAAGAATGGCGGCATGGTGAATATTTAAAATTGGAAAGAAATCCAAAATCAGTCTTGGGCCCAGCCAATATCGATAACGTGGTTGAGCGGATTATCCCAGACCCGGCCGCGCAGTTTCTGGAGCTGATGGCCGACAACATTGACAGCATGACGCTGGACCCGATTACCTATGCACGCATTATCCCGTCGCGCCCGGCGCTACAAGCCAAGCTTAACCAGTACAAAGAGCTCGGTAATAGTTACACCTACCTTGGCTTTAACCTCAAGCGCAAACCGTTTGACGATGTGCGTGTACGTAAAGCAATTAATTACGCCATAGACAAACAAGAGATTATCGACGGCGTATACCTCGGCTTGGGCATTGCCATTGCCTCGCCCTACAAACCAGGGACGCGCTGGAGCAATCCCAACTTGACGCCATACCCGTTTGACCCGACCAAAGCCAAACAATTGCTGGCTGAGGCAGGCTATGTGGACAGCAATGGCGATGGCATTGTGGAGCGCGACGGCAAAAAACTATCGTTTGAAGTACTGACTAACCTGGGTAATAAACAACGTGAAAAAACGGCGGTGATTATTCAGCGCCGATTGAAAGAAGTGGGCATTGAAACGCGTATCCGTACCCTGGAATGGGCCAGCCTGCTCACCAATTTTATTAAACCAGGCGACTTTGATGCCGTCGTCATGGGCTGGGGCTTGAGCCTGGACCCTGACCAATACTCCATCTGGCACTCCAGCCAGCAAGGCCCGGGCCAGTTTAACTTTATTGGCTACAATAATCCGGCCGTCGATAAATTGCTGGAACAAGGCCGCATGGAGTTTGACCCGGAAAAGCGCATGCAGATCTACCACGGCTTTGCCAAGGTGTTATATGAGGATAGTCCGCTGGTGTATCTGTCTGCCGGCTACGGCCTGACGGCGATTCATAAGCGTGTTCAAGGCATTATGAACCCGGTGCCTCCTGCCGGTGTGGGGTATGATTCACATAAATGGTATCTTCCTGAGCCCCTCAGACGCACGCAAATACAGGCAGAATAAGCATGCTCAATTACCTGATCAGACGCATAGTGTGGATGATTCCGATGTTGATCGGCATCAGTCTGATTTCTTTCTTCATCATGCACCTGGCGCCGGGGGATATCACCAGCACCGAGGCCGCATTTGACCCCAAGTCATCTGAAGAATCTCGTCAAAAGCTGCGCGAGCTCTATCATTTAGACAAACCCGTGATTGTGCAATATGGCCTCTGGCTGGAGCGCATGGTGCATCTGGACTTTGGCCACTCATTTGCCAGCCACCAAAAACCGGTGTTTTGGGCAGAAACCGATAAAGACGGCAACACCACCCCTGGCATGATCCAGGAGGCGCTACCGATTACGCTGCTGATGAATTTGGTCGGCTTGTTTCTGACCCTGACGCTGGCTGTGCCCTTAGGCGTCATCGCGGCCAAAAAATATGGCCGCTGGCCAGACCGCAGCATTACCCTGTTTAACTTTATCGGCTTTTCTATCCCGGGTTTCTGGCTATCGTTATTGCTGATGTACTGGCTGGGCGTCATTCACCCCTGGTTCCCGATTTCTGGCCTGCATAGCCTTAATTATGCGCAACTGGATGCTTGGCAAAAATGCCAGGATCTCTTCATGCATTTGTTCCTGCCAGTGGTGATTCCAGCAATCACAGGCCTGGCCGGAATCACCATGTTTGTCAAAAATGGCATGCTGGATGTCCTCAGCCAGGACTTTGTGACCACAGCACGTGCCAAAGGCCTCAGTGACCGCACCGTCACTTATCGCCATGCCTTGCGCAACGCCCTACTGCCACTCATTACGCTAGTCGGCTTATCTCTCCCCGGCCTGATTGGCGGTTCAGTGATCGCCGAAACCATTTTTGCCATCCCCGGCATGGGCAAACTGTTTTACGACGCCGTCATGATGCGCGATTTTCCGGTGATCATGGGCATACTCACCATCGGCTCAGCACTCACACTCATGGGCAACCTGCTGGCAGACTTAGCCTACGCCTGGGCAGACCCGCGCCTGCGCAGAGGCGTGATGCCACAACGCTAGGCAAACAATACGCGAGGGCAAAAAAGACTATGCAAAGAATCCTGCAAAATCCTATGGCCATCACCGGGCTCTGCTTCATTGGCATCATTTTACTGCTGGCGCTGCTCGCACCGTGGATTGCACCCTATGACCCAGATGCCGTGCAAGTCAAACAAATCCTGATTGGCCCTTCTGCAGAGCACTGGATGGGCACCGATGGCCTGGGCCGGGATGTCTGGAGCCGCATGCTGTTTGGCGGCCGCGTATCCTTGCTGGTCGGCTTAGTTGCCGTGGGTATTTCAACCGTGATTGGCGTCATTCTCGGCGCCCTGGCTGGCTACTACCGCGGCTGGGTAGATACCGTCATCATGCGTCTGGTCGACATCATGCTGTCTATCCCCAGCTTTTTCCTGATTCTGGCCGTGATTGCCTTTTTAAGCCCATCTATCACCAATGTCATGATCGTCATTGGCCTCACCTCATGGATGAGCGTCACACGCCTGGTCAGAGCCGAATTCTTAAGCCTGACCCAACGTGAGTTTGTCGCAGCCTCTACCGCACTGGGCGCACAAGACTGGCGCGTGATTTTTAAACACTGCCTGCCTAATAGCCTCACCCCCGTATTAGTCAGCGTCGTGCTGGGTATCGCCAGTGCCGTGCTGCTCGAATCCGGCCTGAGCTTTCTGGGTCTCGGTGTGCAACCGCCACAAGCCTCCTGGGGCAACATTCTCACCGACGGCAAAGAGTATATCCAGTTTGCCTGGTGGCTCTCGCTCTACCCCGGACTTGCCATATTAATTACCGTGTTAGGGTATAATCTGCTCGGCGAAGGTTTGCGTGATGTGTTTGACCCGCGTTCTCACACCCGCTAACCCAATTAACTGAACCAAATTACCAAACAGGAACAAGCATGGCATTTCTTGCTGGAAAAAAAATTCTGATTGCCGGTTTGCTGAGCAACCGTTCAATCGCTTATGGCATTGCAGCTGCAATGAAGCGTGAAGGCGCTGAGCTGGCCTTTACCTATCAGGTCGACAAACACGAAAAGCGTGTGCGCGACCTGGCTGCTGACTTCGACTCTAACATCGTCTTACCCTGTGACGTGGCTGAAGATGCGCAAATCGACAACCTATTCGTAGAGCTGGCCAAAGTCTGGGATGGCCTCGATGGCTTGATACACTCTATCGCGTTCGTGCCTAAAGTCGCCCTGGATGGTGACTATCTGGACAATATCAGCCGCGAATACTTTCATATAGCGCACGATATCAGCTCCTACAGCTTCTCTGCCATGGCTAAAGCAGCCTACCCAATGATGCAAGGCCGCAACGGCAGCCTGCTCACACTGAGCTACCTGGGCGCAGAGCGCACCATGCCTAACTACAACGTCATGGGCGTAGCCAAAGCCAGCCTGGAGGCCAACGTGCGCTACCTGGCCCAAAGCCTGGGCCCACGTGGCATCCGCGTCAATGCAGTGTCTGCTGGCCCGATCAAAACGCTGGCCGCCTCAGGCATTGCCGACTTCGATAAAATGATCGGCTTTAACGAGAAACACGCCGCGCTGCGCCGCAACGTCACCATTGAAGAGGTGGGTAACGTTGCCGCTTTCTTGTCTAGTGACCTGGCTTCTGGCGTGACTGGTGAAATCACCTACGTGGATGGTGGTATGAATATCACTGCCGCAGGTCAAATCGATTAAAGCTGGCCATTCCTAAAACAAAACGCCTGCGCTGTGAAAAGCCAGGCGTTTTTTATAGCCTATCTAACAACAATACGATAAATTAAATGGAGATTACTCATAGCAATAAAAAATATATGCAAAATATAGGTGTACTAATTTTTAAAATCCATTTAATAATGGTGCACGAAATATAATTAACACCTTGAATTTAAATATATAGTTAATTTTCAAATAACTATACACACCGAATTGACTAAACTATAAAGTCAATTTTAGAAGTCTCATTTACGTTGGGCAATCATACCATGCATACCATTAAGGCAATTGAAACTCGTTATAACGGTTATCGCTTTAGGTCTCGTCTTGAGGCACGCTGGGCTGTCTTTTTTGGGCATGCTCAAATAAAATATGAATATGAACTGGAGGGGTTTGCCTTACCTTCTGGAGCCGCATACTTACCTGACTTTTACCTACCAGACTTTAATCTATATGTTGAAATCAAGCCGAGCGAGCGAATAAAACTACAAGAATTGAGAAAAATATTTGAATTCTCATTAGTCGGGGATAACCATCTGCTACTAATTGTTGGCACACCCACCCAAGAAAATATGTTTCTGATTAACAGAAGACATACGATAATCTTGGAAGAGTTTGAAGGTGAAGTGGGTGATTCGGGGGCAGAAGAAGATGTGGTTGCACTTGTTTTCAATCAATTGCGCAAAGCAGCCTTGGTAGTTTTTGGCAACACCCCATTAAATAAGAATGATGAATGGGTGCTGATTTACCGCGAAGCGCCAGGGTATCCTTTAATAAATAGTGCGTTAGCGAGCGCAAAAGAAGCGCAGTTTGAGCATGGGGAATCTGCTTAATAATGGTGGTAATGCATGACACAGCAAATGATTAGCTTCGTTCTCGGTCTGGAATGGAAAGACTGGCTTACGATTGGCGGCTTTATCTTCGGGATTGTCACTTTGATTGCTTATATCGAGCAGCGACGATCAGCCAAAGGAACAGCAGCACTGACAAAATGGGCAGAGCTAAATCTCGATAAAACAATTTCTGAACAAGAAATCAAGAGGTTGCTAGCTCAGAAATCGGAGATGGAAGAGCAAATTACGAAGAACATCCCATCGCTAGCGCGTGTAGCGGTAATAAAAGAGCAAGCTGAACTTCATCGTCAAGCTCTTGCTCAGCACTTTTCTACATGGCAGAAACTAACTGCTGAGTTGGAGTCTTCTGTGCCAGTTCCAGGATTAGATCCTAAAATTCAAAATGTGATCCTTGACCAAATTATCCCCCGCTTCCAACAAGAGCAGGAAATAAACAAGTTGCGTTCGCGCATTACAGTTCTCAGCGTGAGTATCGCTGCTGCATCTGCTGTACTCCCATTTGGCCTTGGAAGCATGTTAGCTATAATGTTTGCTCCAGCATTGATTTCCGCAGCTATCCGCCTGCATGCACTAACCGAAGATTCAGCAAATTCATTTAAGTCTCTGCGCCCGTTCGTTCATCTAGCTTACGTGGTCGCTACCCTTGTTATGGGAGGATTTGGAGTGGTACTCCTTAACGTAGATAATCTGACGATGGTTGGAATCTACATAGCATGGGCGCTTTGTGGGCTCGCTATACTACTTGCCATGTCATATCCATTGATTCGAAAGAAACTTGACCGCTGGTTAGCACTACTTGTCGATGCAACTACATAATCCTGTCAGAGCCTAGCGCTGCACACCAAAGCGGCCCCTTACCTCCAACGTTAAGCATTCAAAATCATGAGCAACCCGAGCGAAGCGGATATCCATAGCGCCCTCAACGTGGCATTGGACTCTCTATTCACTCATGACAAGCATCTCCTATCCGCCGATACAAATGAACGTAGCCTAAGTCATATGTTAGCGGTTCACCTTTTATCTCAATTTCCAAACTATCAAGTTGACTGCGAGTACAACCGAGACGGTTTCGATGTAAAGAAACTGATGCTAGCTGAACGACCAGCAAAATATGATGAGGTCGAGGCCGTGACTATTTTTCCAGACATCATCGTTCACAAGCGCGGCGAAAACACCCAGAACATTCTAGTTATTGAAATGAAGAAGGCGTCTTCAATAATCAATCACCACTACAACATTCAGAAGCTGAAGGCATTTAAGAGCGAGTTGAAGTACTTATTTGCAGCGCATGTAGTTATTGGGTACACGAGAACTGGTATTTTAATCCGAGACGTCAAATGGCAATAATGGCTAATCCATCAGTCAAGTGCGACTGTGACAAAGCGCACACTTCCTTACTTTAAGTGTGGCCAACAAGATTGAAATATGAAACGCACTCGTTATCAAGGCAAAATCACCTCCTGGAAAGACGAACAAGGCTTTGGCTTTATCATGCCTAATAGCGGCAGCAACCAGGTGTTTGTTCATATAACGGCTTTTACGAACCGTGATCGCCGACCGATGAATAATGACATTGTGACTTACACAGTCAAAAAGGCTGCAAATGGAAAACTGCAGGCTGAACACGTTAAATACATTGATGATGCAGTACCATCCAAAGATGGTACCTTTCTGTTACTTTTTGCCATTGTTTTTCTTGCCTGCATGGCTACCGCGGTCTTTTTGAGCAAACTACAGCCACTTATCTTTTACCTTTATATCGCAGCAAGCATTTTGTCGCTGATCGTCTATCAGCGAGATAAATCAGCAGCCAAGCGAAATCTGAGACGCACACCAGAAATTACATTACATATACTGGCATTGATTGGTGGCTGGCCGGGCGCAATTCTGGCACAAAGGTGGTTTCGCCACAAATCGAAAAAGCTTTCTTTCCAACTCTTATTCTGGATGACGATTACTCTTAACTGTGCCGCGCTTGCCTGGTTGCTTTCATCTGGTAGTACAACCGCTTTGAGTTTTCTTGCCAGTTCGCAATAAAAACCTCTATACAAAATAAAAAAGGAGGGCAATGCCCTCCTTTCTTTACTTCAGCCAGCTAAATTATTCGTTACCTTTTGATAACAATACCTTTGCGTTGAACTGAATATCCTTTTTCGCTTTGAGTGAGCCGACATAAGCATGTGACATCTCATCGCCCAATGCCGCCTGATAGGCTTTAAACGCTCTATCAGCGACGTCTGGCTGGTCTTTGAGCTTCTGGTTAACCGCAATCACTTTAATCACGGTGTAGCCTTTATTCGCTTCATTAAAGCCATAATAGGCTGGCAAGGTATGCGTATTCACCTTGAATACGTTCCGCATGACGCCATCGCTCAACCCTTGTGCGTTTCTGCGATCGATAGTCACCGGCGTGATCCAGTCCGTATCCGTCGCTTTACCTGCTTTAAGGTCTGCCAGCAGAGCCTCACCTTTTTGTTGTGCCAGTTTGCCTGCGGCTTCGGCTTTCAACAGTGCTTCAATACCGCCTTTGACTTCGTCGAAACTACGTGGCGCCTCTGGCGTGTACTCAACCACACGTCCAGCCACCAGGTTGTTTGGTGAGACTTCAACGGCTTCAGTATTACGCTTTTCTTTTACGACTTCGTCAGAAAATACCAAGGTGGCGAAACGATCACTCTTAAAGAACTTGGACACTTCTTCCTTGCTCATGGCTGGAGACGTTTGTACTTGTACATTGAACTTCTTGGCCACTGGATCCAGGCTACCAGACTGTTCGTACACGGTGTTACCAAAGTCGTCTGCCAGTTCAGCATATTTGGCTTGCGCCTTCTGGAACAGCAACTCTGCTTTCAATTTGAGTTTCACAGAATCAAAATCTGAAGACTCACCGGTAACGCCAGTCAGCTTGATGATGTGGTAACCAAACTCGGATTCAACCAGATCACTGATGTCACCCACCTTCATTGAGAACGAGGCATCTTCAAATGGCTTCACCATCGCGCCACGGCCAAAGCTGCCCAAATCGCCGCCTTTACCAGCAGAGCCCGTGTCCTGTGAGTTTTCAATCGCCAGTTTTTCAAAGCTCTTAGGGTTGGCTTTAACTTGCTTGAGAATCGTCTCTGCCTTTTCTTTCGCGGCTGCTTTCTCAGCAGGCGTTGCCGTGCTGCTGAAACCAATCAGGATATGACTGGCCTGGCGCTGCTCATCGCCTTGCAATTTAGCTGCGTTTTCGTCATAGAACTGCTTCACTTCTTCATCTGACGCACTCACCTGCCCCATCAAACCAGCGGCAGTCAGCAAAGCAAACTGCAACTTCACTTTAGCTGGTGCAATGAACTTGGTTTTATGCTGGTTGTAATAAGCCTGCACCTGTTCCGGTGTCACGTTCACCTGACTCATGAAGTCAGACACTTTCACGTCTGCCACGGTCACTTCACGTTGCTCAAACTCTGACATCAGTGACTGCTCAGCCACTTTTTTTGGCATAAACACCAGGTTAGTCAAGCCATCACGCACCTGCTGTACAGCCAGGTCCTTACGCACGCTTTGTTCAAACTTGGCTGGCGTCAGCTTGTTCTGGGTCAGCAACTGGTTATAAGTCTCTTCAGAAAACTTACCATTGCTTTGAAACTCTGGCATGCCCAGAATGTGCTGGCTCAATTGCTCATCACTGATTCTAAAGCGGTAATCCTGCACCGCGCTGTCTACCAAACGGCGGGTAATAATGCCCTCCAGTACTGACTGCTTGAATGCCGGGCTTTCCAGCATGGCTGGATCGACTTTTTGCCCTTGTGACTGCATGTAATTGCGGGCATTTTCGACTGCGTTGGAAAACTCCTGCAGTGAAATTTTTTGACCATCGACTTTAGCCACTGCAACTTGGCCGCCAGCCTGATTTAAATAGGAGTCGATACCAAACAACGCAAACGGCACCACAATCAGCGCCAGAATGATTTTTGCCATCCATCCTTGTGTGTGTTTTCTTAATGCTTCCAACATTTTATAGTTTCCATTACCTGATTTTTTGCAACAGCAAACTATACCATAAACCCGCCAATATCGCCGGATTCAGGCCCGGCGTTCGCACTTTACCAGTGGCGTTCTAACGGCTCAGAAATGACAGAGCGCCAATCAAGCATCCTTGTACATTTAAACGCAGCATTTAAGACGCAGATGCTCATCTCGCAAGAGCATGCTGCCACTCAAAAAGAATTCATTTAAATCAGGTTTAAACCTGCAAGATGTTATTGGAATCAAAAGACAGGTAAGGAATGCAGAAAAGAAAAAAGCCCTGAATAAATCAGGGCTTTTTATTTGGCGGAGCGGACGGGACTCGAACCCGCGACCCCCGGCGTGACAGGCCGGTATTCTAACCAACTGAACTACCGCTCCCGGTAATCGTTAAGCTGAAATTATAACACTGTTTCTTATAAAATCAACAACTATTTTTTAATTATTTGCTTGTACTTAGCTTCACTTATTAAAGTAACTTCTTAAGTACAGCGTCACTCAAAAAATTAAGAGCGCAGACCTCGCACTCTTAATTTTAATTGTTTGGTGGGTGCTAACGGGGTCGAACCGCTGACATTCGCCTTGTAAGGGCGACGCTCTACCAACTGAGCTAAGCACCCGTAACAACCACTTGTGTTGCTACTGCTGGCAGAGCAACTAAACGCTGCTCAACCAAAGAATGCTAGTTTACAGCATCTTTAAGACCTTTACCAGCCCTAAATTTAGGAGATTTAGCAGCTTTGATATTAATTGTTGCGCCGGTACGAGGATTACGGCCAGAACGGGCAGAACGCTCACCTACATAGAATGTACCAAAACCAATCAAGGTTACCAGATCACCTTTTTTCAATGCGCCGGAAATAGCCTCAGTTGTTGCATCCAGAGCACGAGCCGCAGCGGCTTTAGAAATACCAGCAGCACTTGCAATATGATCTATCAATTCTGATTTATTCACGTGTTTCCCCTAATAACTAGTTAAAAAGACAGGTACATCCTGTACCGTCTTTATATCAAGCCGCAAAACGAGCTGTCAAGCGCTAATCCGGCCTTTTGACAATAATTCGCATCAATTTTACTAATGCGTGACAGCTTGCTCCGGATTCGCGTCGCCAGAAGCCACAATCTCAACCGCTGGCGCATTGACGGCCAACGGTTGCGGTGCGCTTTCAAGCGCCAAATCCAGCACCTGGTCTATCCATTTTACGCAATGAATGTCCAGGTCCTTTTTGATATTGGCCGGAATTTCGACCAAATCTTTTTCATTGGCAGAAGGAATGAGCACTGTTTTAATGCCACCTCTATGCGCTGCCAACAGTTTTTCTTTCAAACCACCAATCGGCAGGACCTCACCACGCAGGGTAATTTCACCCGTCATAGCCACATCTGCACGGGCTGGGATGCCAGTCAGTACAGAAACAATTGCTGTCGTCAGACCGATACCCGCACTTGGACCATCTTTAGGCGTCGCCCCTTCTGGTAAGTGAATATGAATGTCTTTCTTCTCATAGAAATCAGTCGGGATGCCCAAGCCTTCGGAACGGCTACGTACGACGCTCATCGCGGCTGTGACAGACTCTTGCATCACATCACCCAACTTACCAGTGGTAATGGTTTTACCCTTGCCTGGCAACGTCACCGCTTCAATCGTCAATAGCTCACCACCCACAGAGGTCCAAGCCAGGCCAGTCACCTGCCCTACCTGGTTTTCTTTGGCTGCAACACCAAAGTCGTAACGCTTCACGCCCAGATATTGCTCAATGTTCTTGCTGGTGATATTGATCTTTTTAACCGTTTTGCTTTTGCCTTTGGCCAGCAATTGCTCTTTAACTGCTTTACGGCAAATCTTGGCAACTTCTTGCTCCAGGCGACGCACACCCGCTTCACGCGTGTAATAACGCACGATATCGCGTAACACGCTTTCAGCCACGGCAATGTCTGTCGACTTCAACGCATGGGCTTTCAGTTGCTTAGGCAACAGATAGCGCTGAGCGATGTTGATCTTTTCATCTTCGGTATAACCAGACAAGCGAATAATTTCCATACGATCCAGCAATGGCTCAGGAATATTCATGCTGTTGGCCGTGGCCACAAACATCACGTCACTCAAGTCATAGTCCACTTCAACATAGTGGTCGGCAAAAGTATGGTTCTGCTCAGGATCTAACACTTCCAGCAAGGCCGAAGATGGATCTCCACGCATGTCTTGCCCCATCTTGTCGACTTCATCGAGCAGGAATAAAGGGTTTTTCACGCCGACTTTGGTCATGCTTTGCAGCACTTTACCCGGCATAGAGCCAATATAGGTACGGCGATGACCGCGAATTTCGGCTTCATCACGTACACCACCCAAAGCCATACGCACAAACTTGCGGTTCACAGCTTTAGCAATACTTTGACCCAGCGAGGTTTTACCAACCCCTGGCGGGCCTACCAGGCACAAGATTGGCGCCTTGAGTTTACCCACGCGTTGCTGTACAGCCAGATATTCGACAATACGCTCTTTGACTTTATCCAGGCCGTAATGATCTGCATCCAGAATCGCTTCTGCGGCTTGCAGGTCTTTGCTGATTTTGGTTTTCTTTTTCCAAGGCAGATTGAGCAAAGTATCAATGTAATTACGCACCACTGAAGCTTCGGCAGACATTGGCGACATCAATTTGAGTTTTTTGAACTCGGCAGTGACTTTGGCCAGTGCTTCTTTAGGCATTGCCGCATTTTTGATGCGCTGCTCCAGCTCTTCCATCTCGGCGTTTTCATCCTGCTCGCCCAGTTCTTTCTGAATGGCTTTTACTTGCTCGTTCAGGTAGTACTCGCGCTGGCTTTTCTCCATTTGGCGTTTCACGCGGCCACGGATGCGCTTTTCTACCTGCAAGATGTCGATTTCAGACTCCATCAGGAACAGAAGATGCTCCAAACGCTCAATCACACTGAGCATTTCCAACACTTTTTGTTTTTCTTCCAGCTTGAGCGTCAGATGTGCAGAAATCGTGTCCGCTAGGCGGCCTGGCTCGTTAATCGTTGCCAGTGAGGTCAGGATTTCTGGAGGAATTTTCTTGTTCAGTTTGACGTACTGGTCAAACTGGGTCATGACGGTACGCATCAAGGCCTCTGCCTCTTTGTCGTCCTGATCGGTTTGCTCTACTTCTACACCCAGTGCCATGAAGCAATCGTCTGTTTCCACAAAATCGGAAACACGCACACGATGCAGGCCTTCAACCAGCACCTTGACGGTGCCGTCAGGCAACTTGAGCATTTGCAGCACAGTCGCCAGTGTACCGATCTCGTATAGGTCTTCTGCCGCAGGATCGTCTTTATTGGCAGACTTTTGGGCGACCAGCAAAATCTTTTTATCGCCTTCTGAGGCGCGCTCCAGTGCTTTGACCGACTTGGTACGGCCAACAAACAGCGGGATCACTAAATGCGGGTAGACAACGACATCGCGCAATGGCAATAACGGGATCAAGGCGTTTTCTTCGGGTATCTCGGAGTCAAGCAAAGTGTGTTCTGTCATAGCGTCTTTCAAAAAGTGTCAAAGGAGCCAGTCCTTTGCATTTAGATGGGAACATTCTTTGAGAATTCAAGAGAGCAGGCATCTAATGTTGTAGATGCTATCTTGCAATAGCCGGACGGCTATTGCAAGGGGGATTTAGCTTGCGTTTTCAACGCGTTTTTGCGCATCCTGATAAATCAGAATTGGTTCGGAAGTGTGTTCAATCACGCCAGCATCTACAATCACCTTAGCCAGGCCCTTGAGGGATGGCAATTCATACATGAGATCAAGCAATGAATGTTCCATGATAGAACGCAAACCACGTGCACCGGTTTTACGCTCAAGCGCTTTTTTAGCGATCAAAAGCAGTGCGGAATCTTCAAACTCCAGCTCCACGCCTTCCATCTTGAACAGCTTCATATACTGCTTGGTCAATGCGTTTTTCGGCTCAACCAAAATCGTCATCAAGGCAGCTTCATCCAGAGACTCCAGCGTTGCCACCACTGGCAAACGACCAATAAACTCAGGAATCAGGCCAAACTTGATCAGATCTTCCGGCTCAACTTCGCGCAGGACTTCGCCAACCGCACGTACATCTTCCTTACTCTTCACCTCAGCGCCAAAACCAATGCCGCCTTTTTCCGAGCGATGACGAATGACTTTTTCCAGGCCATCAAATGCGCCGCCGCAAATGAAGAGGATGTTAGTCGTGTCCAATTGCACAAATTCCTGATTAGGATGTTTGCGCCCACCTTGTGGTGGTACAGAGGCAATCGTGCCTTCGATCAGTTTCAGCAAGGCTTGCTGCACGCCTTCACCTGAAACATCACGGGTGATAGACGGATTGTCAGATTTACGGGAAATCTTGTCCACTTCATCAATGTAGACAATACCGCGCTGTGCTTTTTCAACGTCGTAGTCACACTTCTGCAGCAATTTCTGCATGATGTTCTCAACGTCTTCACCCACATAACCAGCTTCAGTCAACGTGGTGGCATCAGCCATCACGAATGGCACATCCAGCAACCGTGCCAGTGTTTGTGCCAGCAATGTTTTACCTGAACCGGTTGGCCCAATCAGCAAAATATTGCTTTTTTGCACTTCGATGTCATCTTTACCGGTCTGATTGCTATCAGACAGCGGATTATAACCAAGGCGTTTGTAGTGGTTGTAAACTGCCACAGCCAGGTTCTTTTTCGCCTGTACCTGGCCAATGACGTATTGATCAAGAATCTGGCAGATTTCTTGCGGTGTCGGCAGTTTTTTATCTGCAGACTTGATTTCGTTAAGGCTCTGGATCTCTTCGCGAATAATGTCGTTGCATAAGTCAACACACTCATCGCAAATGAACACAGAAGGACCAGCAATCAGTTTTTTGACTTCGTGCTGGCTTTTGCCACAAAACGAGCAATATAAAAGCTTTTCGCTATCAGATTTGTTTGCCATGCTATTCCCCTGCTGGTTGCTCGCTGATTAAACAGCGCTACGTGCGGCAATCACCTGGTCTACCAGGCCATAAGCCTTGGCAGCGTCAGCGCTCATAAAATTGTCACGATCGGTATCGTTGGCAATGGTGTCAATATTCTGGCCAGTATGATGCGCCATAATGCCATTCAACTTGTCTTTCAAATACAGGATTTCCTTGGCATGAATCTCGATGTCTGAAGCCTGGCCCTGGAAACCGCCCAGTGGCTGGTGAATCATGACACGGGAGTTAGGCAGGCAGAAACGCTTGCCCTTGGCGCCTGCAGTCAGCAGAAATGCGCCCATGCTGGCGGCCTGGCCAATACACAATGTGCTCACGTCCGGCTTGATAAACTGCATAGTGTCGTAAATCGACATCCCGGCAGTCACAGAACCACCTGGAGAGTTGATGTACAAGGAAATATCCTTGTCCGGATTTTCTGCTTCAAGGAACAACAGCTGCGCCACCACCAGGTTGGCTGTCATGTCATTGACAGGGCCGACCAGGAAAATGACACGCTCTTTGAGTAATCGTGAATAGATGTCATACGAACGCTCACCGCGGCCACTTTGCTCGATGACCATTGGGATATAGCCAAGCCCTTGCGGCTCCATTCTTTGTTGCATCATGCCCTCGTTCGCGTTCATATAATTCATGGTTTAAGCACCTGCCATCATCAATTCATCAAATTTAATTTTCTTGTTAGTGACTTTGGCTTTATCCAGCACCCAAGCCACTACGTTTTCTTCCGTTGCCAATGCTGCTGGCTCATCCAGACGTTTTACATCTGCATAATACCAGCTGACCAGCTCGTCAGGTTTCTCAAAGCTTTGCGCAAAACTGTCTACCATGGCACGCACTTGATCAGCCGTTGCTTGCAAGTTATTGCTATTCACCAACTCAGTCAATACCAAACGCAACTTGGCGTTACGTTGTGCCTGTGTCTCAAACACTGAAGGCTCCATTGGTACTTGCGTTGGATCCACACCGCGTTGACGCAGATTTTGTGCAGCTACTTGCATCAGACGATTAGTTTCAGCAGACACAATTGCTTTTGGCAATTCGAAGCTGGTTTCATCCACCAGGGCCTGGAATACAGACTCTTTCACACGCGCTTTGATACGCTTGTCGACTTCTTGTTCCAGGCTTTGTTTAATTTCAGACTTCATGGTGTCGAGGTTACCATCTTCCACGCCCAGGTTTTTAGCAAACTCGGCATCAATTTCAGGGTAAACCGGTTGTGACACAGACACGAACTTCACATCGTAAGTCACTGTTTTACCAGCTAATTGGGCTGGATTGTGATCTGCTGGATAAGTAATGTCGAATGATTTCTCAGTACCGGCTTTACCACCGATCAAGGCATC
Source organism: Methylophilus sp. 'Pure River' (assembly GCF_046765995.1). NCBI lineage: Bacteria > Pseudomonadati > Pseudomonadota > Betaproteobacteria > Nitrosomonadales > Methylophilaceae > Methylophilus > Methylophilus sp. 'Pure River'. Next base: position 64,065 of record NZ_JBKOUE010000005.1, read on the forward strand.
ATCAAATTCTTTTACACGGCCTGGCTCACCAATCACCAAGTCAATACCACGGTCGCCCGTGCTTTCAACCTGTTGACCATCGATAGAAGCCGTCAATGTGATGTTAATACGATCCGCTTTTTTAGAGGCACGCTTCACAGGCTCGTAACTTACGCGCTGCTTCACCAACACATCCAGTGTTTTTTCCACGTCAGCATCGGACAATTCCAGCGCTGGACGTTCGATCTTCACTTTGCTCAGATCACCCACGGCCACTTCCGGGAAAATCTCGAAAGTCGCGATGTATTCAAACTCTTCTGCAGCATCTTTAAATGGCAGGTGTTCAATATTCGGGAAGCCAGCCACGCGCAGCTTGTTTTGCTCAACAGCATCACCGAAGCTGGTCTCAACCGCTTTGGAGTACACCTCGTCACGCACCTGATCACCATAGTGCTGATTCACCAGGCCAATAGGCGCTTTGCCCGGACGGAAACCAGAAAATTTGGCTGTACGAGAAATTTGCTGTAAACGTTGTCTGATTTGCCCTTCCAGCGGAGCCAAAGGGACTTTGATAGTCATGCGACGTTCCAAGTTGCTGACTGTTTCAACAGATACTGCTGCCATGCTGAACTTCCTGTAAAAATCGTTTTAATAACGATGGGTTATGTAAGTAGACGCATGCTTGTGCGCCTTAATAAATGTTTAAACACAACCTGACCACACTCTAAAGGGTTTAAATAGTGATCAAATCATGAAAAAAGAGCCTAAAAATATAACACAACTCTCAATTGAAATAAACTTCAAGCCCATGCCTACGCCACGAGCACATCACTTCGCTGATGCAAATAGCGCCAAGCCTTTTAAAAAGCCTGTGTTTAACCCTAATATGGCGCCAGAAGCACAGACTTCAAGCACCACCTGATGCGCATTAGTTTAAAGCAACAATGGCTTCAATTTCCACTAATACATCACGCGGCAACTTAGCCACTTGTACGGTGGAGCGCGCAGGCGTGTGGGTTGCAAATGCTTCCGCGTAAATCTGGTTCATCGCCGCAAAGTCATCCAGGTTTTTAAGAAACACGGTGGTTTTGACCACTTGCTGCAAATTGCCCCCAGCGGCTTCAATAATTGCCTGCAGATTGGCCAAGACCTGACGGGTTTGCACCACGATGTCGCCATCATTCAAACTGCCGTCCGGGCGCAATGCAATCTGTCCAGAGGTATAAAGGATATTACCGACGACAACCCCTTGTGCATAAGGGCCAATCGCAGCGGGTGCATTTGGTGTTTGTACGATATTCATATGCCATCTCTTTCGCTAATCATCTAACGCTAAAAACAATAAAGGCCTCCTGCAACGGAAGCCTGTTATTTCGTTCATGCACCACCCGATTATAATAAGGTGGTGCGAAAGGAGAGACTCGAACTCTCACGCCTCGCGGCGCTGGAACCTAAATCCAGTGCGTCTACCAATTCCGCCACTTTCGCATCTTGCCAGCCAACACCGACAATTTGCTATTATAGCCCATTTTTAAGCGATTCCACAAACTTGAGGCGTTCACATTGACAAGCCTGACGTTCAACTGCAAGATGCTGGATTAAAGATCATAAAAGAAGTTGTTGATGGGACAGGATATGCATTCAGCCGAAGAAAATATGCTTAGAGCGGAACTTGAGCTTTTAATGCGAGAGCGTGAGATTTTGCTCAAAATTACTGGTGTGGCTGCCGGTTTAATCGCAGAGCTCAATACTGCGGATTTACCAATCCGCACCGTCGAAGCAGCCGACTTGCTGGCAACGACCATCAATCAGTTGCCAGAAGAGTTATTGCAAGACGCGCTGGATGCCGCTCACGCGACCATCGTAGAATAAATGCAGGCGTCGAATAAACTCTCGCCAGGCGCTGGTGTATAGACGCCAGCCCTACAAGCGCCATGCGTCTGCTCGCTTACCTTTCCCCGCTGTTATTAACGGCATGCGGCATCGCCTTTCAGGCCAAGCCTATTCCACAACAACAGAATATCGACGCCATTCAACAGGCAACACCAGCCACCGATGGCTTTAAATCTTTTGTCACCACACAATCGCCGCAAACAGCCTGGCCCATTGAAGCCTGGGACCTGGATAGCCTGACACTATCAGCGCTCTACTTCCACCCTGCCCTTAAGGTCGCTAAATCTGACTATGCGGTAGCCCTGGCGGGCATCACCAGCGCTGGCTTGCGCCCGCAAGTCGGCCTGAATGGCCAGCTATCACACAGCAACCGCGCTAATGGCGATATTAATCCCTGGTCTTACGGTTTGCAGGTCGATATTCCGGTGATTACCGCCAACAAGCGGCAGATCAATATCGACATTGCGCAATACCAGGCCGACATTGCCAAAATAATGATTTCGGAAACTGCCTGGACTTTGCGGCAGCAACTGAGCCTTGACTTGATCCTGCTGGCTGAGCAACAAGCCATGCAAGGCAACCTAAGCAGATTGCAGAAAGCCCAGCAGACGCTGCTTGCTGCCTACCAGAAGCGGCTGGATTATGGTGTAGCGGGTAAATCAGATGTACTGCCCATCCGCCTGCAACATGACCAATCCGCCTGGCAATTACAGCAATTGACCTTGCAAATCAGGCAGACCGAACAAAAGATCCTGCATGATGCAGGCCTGACCGAGCAGCAAAACCTGCCACTGAATATTGCGCCGATTCAGTTATCACAGATATTAAAGGCAAGATTTGCACAATCGCAGGCGTATGCGGACGCATCCACTATCCAGAACACGGCTTTGACCAACCGCATGGATATCCAGCGCGGGCTGGCACAATATGCAAAAGCAGAATCACAACTCCGATTGGAAATGGCCAAGCGTTACCCAGACCTGTCACTCAACCCAGGGATGATTTATGAGTATGGCGACAAAATCTGGTCTTTGGGCATAGGCACCATGCTCAACCTGCTCAACAAGTCTTCTGATCTGTGGGCGCATGCCGAGCAAGTACGGCAAAATGAAGCAGTGCGTTTTTACGCCCTGCAACATCAGGTCATCCAGCTTTCAGAGCAGTCTTTTATCAAGTACCGCGACTCAGCCAACCTACTGGTGACATTGACGCGCGAATATGAACAACAATCGCGCCGCAAAGCACAACTTGAGAACCAGTGGCATCAAGGCCTGATCGACAAAACCGAATACCTGCAGACAGAAATCCAGTTTTATAGCGCACAACAGCGCCTGATTACACAACAGGCGAATGTCATGCGAGCATTGCAGGAGATTGAAAATGTGATGCAAAAACCGATTGCACTATCACAACGTGCAACGACCTTTGCCAACCAGCAGCAAGAGGCGCCAGCAAAATGAATAAAAAAGCACTCTGGATTATCGGGGCCCAGATTATTTTAATTGTGATTCTGATTTGGACTATCGTATTTGTTGGCCGCGATGAATACGAATCGATTCAGGATGACAGCGAGGAAGAAATTGAAGGGCCGGTGCGTGTTACTGAGCAAAATGGCCTGCAAGTGGTGCAACTCAACCTGGCCACCCAACAAAACAGCGGCATCAGCGTGCAACCGTTACAGCCATACGATTACCACGGCAATATCAAGGTACTGGGCTCGGTCATTTCAATTCAAACCCTGGTCGACTATAACAGCCAATATCAATTGCTCAAATCACAACTGGCACTGGCTGAAAGTGTGCTGCCTAATCACCAGTTACAATACCAGCGCTACAAACACCTGAATGAAGACGATAAGAACGTCTCTGATAAGGCTGTGCAGGAAGCACAGGCATTGGTCATTAACGACCAGACCCAGATCAAAACCACACAATCACAACTCAAAGCACTCACGGATACCATTGTTGCGCAATGGGGACAGCCGCTGGCTACCTTGATCACCCAGCACCCCTCCCCTGGCCCATTGCATGACCTGCTCATGCAGAAAAAAGTGCTGGTGCAAGTAAGCTTTCCACTTAACTACAAAGCCCCTGAAGGCAATTCCAGCCTGTATATTTCACCAATTCAGGATGAAATTTCGCCAATCAAGGCCGATTATGTGTCGCAATCCATCCAGACCGATATCAGCAATATCGGCAAAACCTATTTTTATAGTGCGCCAGCAGACTATTTACGCGTCGGTATGCGTGTGAATGTGGTACCGGCACAATCTTCTTCTGCCACCATGAAAGGTGTCATTGTGCCTAACCAGGCGATTGCCTGGCATGGCGGCATGGCCTGGATTTACGTCAAAACCAAGCCGGATACCTTTTTGCGAAAACCGGTTGCCTCTGACATTGAACTGGATAATGGCTGGTTTGATAACAGCATCGCATCAGGCACCGAAGTGGTGACCCGTGGTGCGCAACTATTGCTGTCAGAAGAATTCAAGTTTCAGATTAAGAATGAAAATGAAGATTAATCTGCAAATGCTGAATCATCACAGAGGACTGCCAGCATGATGTCGGCACTGGTCAGGTTTGCCATCCGCTTTTACGGCGTGATGATAGGGCTCGCCCTGCTGGTCATAGTCTATGGTGCTTACAGCCTGACCCAGAGCGACCTCAACGTCTTCCCGGAATTCGCCCCGACCCAGGTAGTGATTCAAACCGAGTCGCCAGGCCTCTCGGCCAGCTTGGTCGAGAAACTGGTCACACAGCCGATTGAGAATGTCATTTCGGGGGCGATCGGCATTAAAAGCCTGCGCTCGCAGTCGATTCCCGGCTTGTCCATTATTACGGTGATTTTCCAGGATAAATCAGACATTTACCGTAACCGGCAAATCGTTGCCGAACATTTGAACATGCTTGGCAGCCAGTTGCCGCCAGGCATTGTGCCCAACATCACCCCGCTCACCTCCTCGGCCAGCACGGTCATGGGGATAGGTGTGACCTCGGACAAACTGTCGCTGATGCAATTACGGACATTGGTCGACTGGCACCTCACGCCGCACCTGATGGCCATCCCTGGCGTCGCTGATATCAACGTCTACGGCGGCGAAGTGCGCCAGTTCCAGATCAAAATTGATCCGCGCAAACTGATGCTGTACCAATTGAATGTGCAAGATGTGGTCAATGCGGCTAGCCGTGCCACCGGCGTACGTGGCGCAGGCTATATTCAAAACGACAACCAGCGCATTATCCTCAATAGCCAGGGCCAGACCACTACGCCGCAACAATTAGCCAATATCACCCTATTGCGCAAACTGGGCCGCACTATCCGCATCAGCGATGTGGCAGAAGTCGCCGAAGGGGCAGCACCTTCTATCAGCGCCGCGGCCATCAATGGCCATCCTGCGGTCTATTTATCAGTACAAGGCCAGCTGGGTGCCAATGTGTATGCGCTGACCCAATTGCTGGAGCGCAAACTGGCGGACATCAAACCCAGCCTGACCGCGCAAAAAGTGACGCTACATGAAGGCTTGTTCCGTCCGGCCAACTTTATTGAAACCGCCATACACAGCTTGCGCACGGATATTTTAATCGGCTCGTTCCTGGTGGTGGTGGTGCTGTTTGCATTCCTGTTTAACGTGCGTACTGCCGTCATTTCAGCCACAGCGATTCCATTGTCGTTACTGACCGCGATTGTGGTGCTCTACCAATATGGCGTCGGGCTGAACATCATGGTGCTGGGTGGCCTGGCCATTGCCCTGGGTGAAGTGGTCGACGATGCCATTATTGATACGGAAAACATTTTCCGCCGCCTGCGCGAAAACCGTTTACTGGCGCAACCGCTGCCTGCGGCGCAAGTGGTGTTCCGCGCCTCGATGGAAGTGCGTAGCTCGGTGGTCTATGCCACCATTATTGTAGCCCTGGTATTCTTGCCGCTTCTGACCCTGTCGGGCGTGGCCGGTAAACTATTTGCCCCCTTGGGATACGCGTATATTTCCGCCATCCTGGCCTCGCTAGTGGTTGCCCTTACCCTGACACCCGCACTTTGCTACGCCCTGCTGGCAAACGCACCGCTGCAAAATGAAGACTCTCCTGTCTTGCGCTGGCTGAAACAGCGTTACGTCAAACTGTTATATCAAATTGAGCATCGTTACCAGATGATTCTCATGACCAGCTTTGTCTGTATTGCGCTGGGCCTGGCGATTCTGCCGCTCTTCAGAAGCCAGTTTATCCCTGCCCTGCGCGAAGGCCATTACATCCTGCATATGACCACGGTGCCTGGCACCTCAGAAATACAATCACTCAAGCTGGGCAACCAGGTCACCAAAGTGCTGCTGGAGATTCCTGGCGTGAAGAGCGTGGCGCAATGGGTAGGCCGCGCGCCCAATGCAGCAGACACCTTTGGCACGCATTACAGTGAATTCGAAGTCGAAATCGGCACCGTGTCCGGTAAAGAACAGGAACGTATTTTCCATGACATTCGCGAAGAGCTTGCCGGTGAAACAGAAGACGACGATGGCGATGGCAAAGTCGAACTGGGCTTTGTCGGCGCCAACTTTGCTATCAACACCTTCTTAACCGAGCGCATTGAAGAGACCATTTCCGGCTACGCCGCCGGATTGGTGATTAATATTTTTGGCCAGGATCTGGATGCGCTGGACCGCGATGCGCAAAAGGTCGCCAACCTGCTGGGTAGCATACGCGGCGTCCGTGATGTCATGGTGCAATCTCCACCAGAAACGCCAGAAATTGTGATCCGCCTCAAGCAGGAAAAACTGGCACTATGGGGCCTGCAACCCCTGGACGTGCTGGATACGGTCAAGGCCTGTTATGAAGGCGTGCCAGTTAACCACGTGTTTATGGGCAACCGCTCCATCGGCGTCAGCGTACTGCTCAATGATGCCTCGCGCGATGATATCGCAGACATGCGCAATATCCCGATCTTCAACCCGGAAGGCCAAATGCTCAAATTGTCCGATGTCGCCTATGTGGCGCAAGAAGGCGGCCGCTCCAAAATTCTGCACTCGGGTGCCAAGCGCATTCAAACCATTACCGCCAATATTGTCGGCCGCGACCAGGCCTTATTGCTCGAAGACATACGCAACACTTTGCATAAAAAACTGCAATTAAACAGCGGTAACTACCTGGAATTTTCTGGCGAAGCAGAGGCCAATGCGCAATCTCGGCAAGACCTGATTATTCACTCGCTGGTGGCTGGCGTGGCAATTTTCCTCATGCTGTATATCGCTTTTGGTCGCCTGCGTAACCTGATGCTCACCTTCGCCAACCTGCCTTTTGCGCTGATTGGCGGCGTTGTCGCGACCTTCTTTACCGGCGGCTGGATTTCGGTCGGCACCCTGGTGGGCTTTGTCACCCTGTTCGGCATCACGCTGCGCAACTCCATCATGATGGTGTCGCATTTCCAGCATCTGGTAGACGTAGAAGGCTATGAATGGAATTTGGACACCTGCATCCGCGGCGCCTCTGAACGCTTGCCGTCCGTGCTAATGACGGCACTGGTGACCGCGCTGGGACTGTTGCCGCTAGCGATTGGCAGCGGTGAACCGGGACGGGAAATTGAAGGGCCAATGGCGACGATTATTGTCGGCGGTCTGATCTCTTCTACCATCCTTAACCTGCTGATCTTGCCGACCATCATGCTGCACTTTGGCCGTTTTGAGAAAAGCGATGCACCTGTGTCCTGAGCGGCTGAATCAATAGCCAGTCAAACCAAGTTTATGGCTGATGTTGCAACAAATAGTCAGCTAACAGGTTCATCGTTAATGCATTGCCCGCAAAGCCCTGCTCAAACAGCGCATATTCGCTTTGGTGCACCACATACGTCTGGAATTTAGCCCCGGCAAGCAAGCCTGATAATCCCTGGTCCACAATATCCATCGCCTGCAACGCTGGCAAACCAAGACTGCCCTGCGTCTCTAACAATCTGTCGTCTGATTTGACCAGTAATAAATGTTGCGCTTCTAGCTGCCAGGCAAGCCAGGCGGACAGGCTATCTGAGGTCACATCCCAACTTTCGGCTAAAACATGTTCATTGGCAAACGTGGTGTTTAAGGCCATTTCGCTGGGCAACCATACCAGGCCTCGATGCTGCCAGCCGCTTTCTGCAATTTCGAGTGGATTTCGCACCAGTGCAAGTTCAGGCACCATGGCCACCAGGCTGCGCGCCATTTGATCCATGGCGTAGATGGCCAGTGCATGGGCCTGCGAGTCATCAATATGGCCGTCTGGGTGTGCTGCCCGCATCTGCTGAAAATCGCGAACGGCATCGGCATACAAACCGCCGCCAGGCACAATAATCACCTTACCATCGCCCCAACGGACAACCAGGCGCAACCATTGCACCAGGCTGTCGTAGTGTGTCACGCTACCCCCTAGCTTGATCACCCACATATGCATGTTCCCGAGTATTATTTTGTCATTTTAAAATGTGCTGCCAACTTGAAAAACTGCGAGGCTTTATCAAATGTTTCCTGATATTCCCTGGCACAATCCGAGTCAGCTACCACGCCGCCGCCGGCAAAAAAAGTCATTTTTTCATTGCATATCACAGCGGTTCTTATCGCGATATTGGTATCCATACTACCATCAAAACCGATGTAGCCAATACTACCGCAGTAAATGCCACGCCGGTGCGGCTCTAGCTCTTCGATAATCTCCATGGCGCGCAACTTAGGTGCGCCGGTGATAGAGCCACCAGGGAAACAACCGCGCAATAGATCCAGCGCATGATACTTTGGTGCTAGTAAACCACGCACGATACTCACCAGATGATGCACATTGGTAAAGCGCTGCAATTTAAACAAGGCATCGACTTTGACTGAACCGACTTCGCAAACCTTGCCAATATCATTGCGCAATAAATCCACAATCATCAGGTTCTCGGCGCGGTCTTTGATGCTATGCGCTAACTCCTCGGCGGCTTTCGCATCTGCAGTAGCGTCCTGGTGCCGTGGACGCGTGCCTTTAATCGGCCGCGTTTCAACTTTGCGATCTATTACCTGCAAGAACCGCTCCGGCGACATCGACAACACTGCCAGCTGCGCCCCTGCACCATCCTCAAGTTGTAGGTAAGCCATAAATGGCGCGCGGCTCAATTGCCGGAAATGGTCATAAGCCTCGCAAGCATCGCCTGCCACATCCACTGCAAAGCGTTGTGCGAGATTGATCTGGTAGCAATCGCCCGCGCGGATATAGTCCTTCACTTGTTGGAAAGCACGGGCATAGGCTGTTTGATCCATATTCGGCTGAATCTCGCCAGTGACCTTAAACGCCGCTTCGTGCTGCCCCGTAGATGGTTCTAACAATTGCTGGTGGAGCGTCTGTAGCGCCTGGTGATCGCTAAAGCGAGCATGTGATACCAGCTTGCTGATGCCCAAATGATGATCGACGATAATCGCCCAATCATAAATGCCAACAAGTAACTCAGGCAGCGGCATATCCTCAGCAGCCAATGTGGGCATGGTTTCGATACTGCGCCCCAGATCATAGGCAAAATAACCCAGCGCCCCTCCTGCAAACGGAATATCGGCCATGCGCTCAACAGTATGGGGTGCCAACCACTGCTGGATGACCTGGAAAGGATCTTGCTGCGACCTCTCTATGAGGGTCTGGTTCGTTTGGGCCTGCTGCGTATGCACTTCAGTATCGGGTTGTCGATGTATGATTTTGGCCACTGGCGCAGCCACCACAATATCAAAACGGGCACCCAGGCTGATTTCTTCATCCACACCCGCTTGCAATTGAGACTGGCTGGCCTCCACCCGACCACTTTCCAGCAGCATCGGCCATGGCAGATGCCTGACTTGCCTCAACCAATGCATGCCTTCTGCATAAGGTAAATCCAATTGAATTAATGCCATGCTTGCCATAACCTCGCCACCGCATAGGCTGGAAAACAGACCTCTGCATCTTGTTTTAATTGTAAATTACCTGCGGACATCCATGCTGTGGCCGGCTGATAAGCCAGGCCCAGACGCTGCGCCAGCGCTGCCACCAGAAAACTGCCCGCCCCCAGCCCCACCATGATCTGCGGTGGCCTTGGCGCCCGTGCCATGATTGATTGTATGGCCTGTTGCAGTTGATTCAGTTGCGCGGCTTTAAACGCAAGGGCCAGCGACTGCCAGGCATCGTCCGTTTTATCTTCAACATCATGCCCCACCATCCGTGCCAGGCGACGCATACTGTCGACCATGGAACGCCCTTGACCGTCCGCAGTCTCGGCCAGGTCATAATCAGGAGATAACTCACCCAGCACACGATAGACATCCGCAGTCGTGGCAAAATATTCTGCTGCAATATGGCGCGGCTCAGGCTGGGCCTGCCCAGGCGCTAACCAAGTGATTAATGGTCCCAGTGCCATCAGGGGCGTGCGCACGACGCCGGTATAAAATAAACCCAGCTTAGCCATACGCTCCGCGTCAGACCAGCCCACAGGCACTACCTGGTGCTGATCACACAGCGTGATATCACAAGTCGTGCTACCAATATCCACCACCAACATAGCGCTATCTGTCATGTTGGTCGCCAGGCATTGGGCCGAGGCATGCCAGTTCATGGAGGCAATGTGCGCCTCCTGTCCTGCTACGCTGGCCGTAAAGCCTGCGCCTTGCGCCGCTGAAGCCAGGTAGAACTCGGCGTGTGGCAAATAGTCCTGCACCGTCTCGGCAATCGCTCGTACGCCCTGCAACCGGTTATCAAACAAATCAACCAGCTCTCCGGTCATGGTCACCGCATGATCACAAGCCCATGCCTCCATTTGCCAGTGATGCAACACATATTTGATGGCATCTTCCAGTAACGGCAGACCTTTCCATAAAGCACAGGCTTGCTGTAATACACGCACGATCTCACCTTGCCCACCCAGCATCACCGCTTTCACATGCGCACCACCAATATCCCAACCGATGACAGCGCGTTTCATGCGGGCGATACCTCGGTACGGCTGTTTATGGGCAAAGACAAAGTACACGATGCCTGCGCTTGAGCAGCACTCAATTTATTTTCTAAAATCGCATCCAGAATCATGGCAGCAGGATTTTCTGTGAGTAATGGCGATAAGGCGATATAAGGCGTGGTGAGGCGCGGATTCACTTCAACCAGTATCAATTGATCGTCTGGGCTCAAAATCATGTCTGCCCCCCAGTAGCCTACCAGGCCGGGGATCGCACGGTGAACCTGCTCGGCTAACGTTTGCATCGCGGGCAGATAGGCGACAGCTTCGTTCACGCCAGCGCCATCAAAATGGAAACATCCCTGCTGGATATCTATTCTTTGCCGATGCCCGGCAATCACCTGTACACACTCTTGCGTCGATAACACCGACATGCTCAGCGCTAAGCCTGGCACATAAGGCTGCAGTAAAGTCTTAGCGAACAACAAAGGATTTTCAATTGATCTTTTCAATTTAAAATCAATAAGTTCATTGATATTTTTAAAGTAATAAGTGAATTCACAACCTGCGCCATCATCGGGCTTTACCACCCAACCAGACGTAGCAGCCGCATGGTACCAGTTCAGGCTTTCCAAGGCGTCTGCCTGCGCTAAAAACACATGCGGCAATACAGCAATCCCAGCCTGCTGGCAAATCTCAGCCATGATCGATTTGGCACTGGTCTGCGCGATCGCGTCAGCACGACAGCCTATCCAGACTTTGCCAGCGGTTTGCACCAATTGCTGCATCTGCTGCAAAATGCCTTCTGTTTCAGGTGCAATCACCCAGCAAGCATCTATGTCATCAGATGCTAATTGCTGGCGCCAAAGCGCATCAGCATCCTCACCAGGATGTAATGGCAGGCTACGGGCATGAATGGGAGCTGCAACGCGGCTATCGTGGCTAGTGATACAATCAACGCCCAGCGCTGACAAGTCTGCCAGCAAGGCATCGCGCATCAACAGGCCTTCTTGCAACAAGCTGGCCGGCAATGCCTCAGAGACCAGGCCACCAGCACTGACATATTCACAGACCCAGATTTTCAAGCGAGATTTATTGTGCATATTATTCCCGTCATCGATTTGATGCATGGCCAGGTAGTACAAGCCATACAAGGGCAACGCCAGCACTACCGTGCGATCCAATCGCAGTTAACCGATAGCCATGCCCTGCTCGATGTCATCACTGCTATTTTACAAGTTTATGCCTTCGACTGCGTGTATATTGCCGATTTAAATGCAATCACGGGCCATCGTGACATGCCCAATCACCTACCGCTGATTAAACAGGTCATGACTGCCTTCCCGAACCTGCAATGGTGGGTGGATGCCGGACTCAATAGCACCGAAGCACTCAAGCCCTGGCTGGACGCTGATATCCGCCCGATCATTGCCAGTGAAACCTTAACGGATATCCGAACCTATCAAGCCATGCGTGAAATAACGGCGCACAGTATTTTATCGCTGGATTTCTTTCAGGATGGCTTTCATGGCCCTGCTGACCTGCTGGCTGAAACAGGTCTCTGGAGCCAGCCAACCATTCTCATGAGCTTACCCAAGGTAGGCGCCAATCAAGGCCCAGAGGTCGAGAAAATCAGCTCCTTGAAGCAACAGCATCCACAGCAGGCGATCTACGCCGCTGGCGGTGTCAGACACATCGCAGATATACAGGCTTTGGCACACGCAGGGGCTGATGGCGTATTGGTTGCCAGCGCACTGCACCAGAAACAGCTCACCGCCAGCGACCTCGCAATATTCGCGCAATAAAAAACCGGCCTGATGGCCGGTTTTTTGACAGCAAAGCTTCGTGAGAAACTTATGCCGCTGACACTTACTCCAGGTTTGCGTGCAATGCGCGCATGCCTTCTTCTGTCAGGCCTTTAGCGTGGATCAATTCAGAAATGGCGCCTTCCAGGAATACCAGGGTAGACAATTCAAATTGACCGCCCATAGGCATGCCCTTAACCAATGGGAAGCTGTCATCTTGACCGACTTGAACAACCAGGTCAGCCACATCAGCCATGGCTGAAGTTTTCTTCATAGAAATAACCACCAGTTTGGCGCCCACTTCTTTGGCTTTCTTCACGAATGGCAACAAGGTTGCTGTACCGCCAGAACCTGAAACCAGGATCAGCAGATCACCTTTTTTGATCGCTGGTGTCACCACTTCGCCGATCATATAAACGCTGTAGCCAGAGTGTACCAAACGCATAGCAAAGAAGCGTGATACCAACAGTGAGCGACCTGCGCCACCGATAAATGTTGAACCAGCCTCTTCAACCAGTTTCAGCAATTCAGCCGCTTTTGACTTGTCAGTCACGTCCAGAATACGCTTTAAGTTGTCCAGAATAAATTGTTGATGATCCATGTTTTGTCCTGTATTCAAAAAGTTTAATAAAAAACCCGACTCATTGCTGGGTCGGGTTTTTTGTCTCGCTGATCAATAATTACTTATTGATACTTAACTGAATTAAGCGTGAGCGATAGCAGTGATTTCTGCAGCAGCAGCAGCTGGGTCAGCAGCGCCGTAGATAGCAGCACCAGCAACGATGATAGTCGCGCCAGCGTCACGTACTTGACCTGCAGTAGCGGCTTTAACACCACCAGCAACAGAGATCTCAACGCCCAGGTTCAAACCAGCAACAGCAGCCAGGTCAGCAAAAGGAGTTTGACCAGCAGCTTGTTGGTCCAAACCAGTGTGGATACCGATGATGTGAGCACCAGCAGCAGCAACTTCTTTAGTTTTAGCAACTTTGTCTTCAACGCTGATCAGGTCAACTTGAGCTTTTTTGCCGTATTTGTTAGCAGCTTTGATTACGCCTTTGATTGTACCGATGTCGGATACGCCCAAAACTACGCAGATGTCAGCACCGGCTTTGTAGAATGGCTCAGACTCGTACTCGCCTGCATCCATAGTTTTCAGGTCAACCAGGATCTTGTTGTTTGGGAACTTAGCGCGCAAAGTTTCCAGCAATTTGATACCGTTGTGCTTGATGCATGGTGTACCGATTTCCAGAATGTCAACGTGTGGAGCAACTTTTTCTGCCAAAGCGATAGTTGCGTCGAAATCCAATGAGTCTAATGCCATTTGAGTTAATGCCATGTTTTTCTCCAAAAATTAAAATTTAAATGCTATTGCTAGCGTACTACCAATTCAAGCTGGTCGCTCATAGTAAGCTGGCAGCCAAAATAAGTCAATGTTGCAGGCCAATTTGTGCCTGACTAAAAGTGAAGAACTGGCAGGTCCTGCCAGTTCTTTCTATCATCTCACAGAGATATTACAGTTTTGCGGCTAAAGCAGCTTCCAGTTTGTTCTGGTCAGCCACGAACCCACGGATACCTTCAGCCAATTTCTCAGTCGCCATTGGATCCTGGTTCAGTTCAAAACGGAACTCTTCTTCTGTCAATTTAGCTGGCACTTCTTTAGTTTTGCCGCCATCTTTCAACACTTGCACCAAAGTACCTTCAGTCGCAGCCAGGTCTTGCAGCAAGTTTGGTGAAACGGTCAAACGGTCGCAACCAGCCAGGGCGATCAGCTCGCCAGTGTTACGGAAAGAAGCACCCATCACAACAGTTTTGTAACCGTGCTCTTTGTAATATTGGTAGATCGCGCGTACGGAAACCACACCTGGGTCTGTTTCTTGTGTGTACTCAGTACCCGGGTTTTTCGCTTTGTACCAATCCAGGATACGGCCAACGAATGGAGAAATCAGGAATACGCCAGCTTCAGCACAAGCACGTGCCTGACCGAAACCGAATAAAAGCGTCAAGTTACACTGGATGCCTTCTTTTTCCAGAATCTCACCGGCTTTAATACCTTCCCAGGTAGAAGCCAGTTTGATCAGAACGCGGTCTTTGCTGATGCCAGACTCTTGGTACAGGCTGATCAGTTTACGGCCTTTAGCGACCATCGCGTCGATATTGAAAGACAGACGTGCATCCACTTCTGTAGAAATACGGCCTGGAACCACTTTAGTGATTTCAGCGCCAATCAACACAGCCAGCTTGTCAGCTGCGTTTTCAATTTGTTGCTCTTTAGAACCGCCCTGTGTTTTTGCGTAAGCAATGGCAGTGTCAATCAATGGTGCGTATTCTGGGATTTGGCTAGCCTTCAATACCAGAGATGGGTTTGTGGTTGCGTCCACAGGTTTAACACTTTTGATTGCTTCAACGTCACCAGTGTCAGCCACGATGGTTGTGATTGCTTTCAACTGATCTAATAAATTTGCCATGCGATTGCTCCTATAAATTGCAATAATCGTTTACGTATAGTTATACATAGAAACCTTCAACATTATAACTGAATTTATTCGAGTTAGTTAAGCGTCCTTTGCACATTGCCGCGTGCCCACTGCGGGCATCCAGCCGTCAGCGGGTGCGGTTTTATTGATTAAAATCAAACAATTGCTGCCAACCAACCAGCTACTTTTGCCTGTTTTGACTTTTCAATACCCCCCTTTTCGGGCACAATTCACCTTTTTTGCAAGTGATTAATCAGTTAGGCATATGGGTTCTGTCACCTCTTTAAATAAAGAACAAAACCAGACTCGCTTCGCACAACTCCCTGTTGACTGGTATCTGCATCCGGATGTGTATGCGCTGGAGCAAACACATTTGTTCTCCCTGCTGCCGCAATATCTTGGGCATGAGCGCATGGTCCCCAACCCGGGCGACTATCGCGCCCTGGACTGGATGCACAATGCCACCGCATTGGTAAACCAACATGGCCAGCCACAACTGATCAGCAACATTTGCCGCCACCGCCAAGCGGTGATGCTCAATGGCCAAGGCAACACGCAACACATCGTCTGCCCGTTGCACCGCTGGACCTATGATTTAAACGGCCAGTTGCTGGGCGCCCCGCATTTTGAACAAAACCCTTGCCTGCACTTGGAGAGACAATCCCTGACTGCATGGCAAGGCCTGCTGTTTAAAGGCAGTGACACGGCATCCAAACAAAAAGGCCTGGATATCGCCCAACTGCTCAAGCAACTGGGCTGCAAGCAGGATTTTGACTTTACCGGCTATCACTTTGAGTCAGCGATTGTTGACCACTACGATTTCAACTGGAAGACCTTTATCGAAGTCTATCTGGAAGACTACCATGTCGGCCCGTTCCATCCCGGCCTCAACCAGTTTGTTGACTGCGGCGAATTGAATTGGGAGTTTGGTGAGCATTACAGCGTGCAAACGGTTGGTTACAAACCGCTGCCGGATTACAGCCTGTCACCCATCTATAAGCAATGGCAGCAGGCCGTCACCGATTACCAGCAAGGCACACCACCCAAGTATGGCGCCATCTGGTTCGTGCTTTACCCGTTCCTCATGATTGAGTGGTATCCCAACGTGTTGGTGGTTTCACACATTATCCCAACCGGTATTGAGTCTTGCCAGAATGTGGTCGAGTTTTACTACCCGGAGGATATCGCCTTGTTTGAGCAGGCATACATTCAAGCGCAACAGGCGGCCTACTTTGAAACTGCCGTTGAAGACAAAGAGATTTGCCAGCGCATGCATGATGGCCGTAAAGGCTTGTTTATGCTGGGTAAAGATGAACGCGGCCCTTACCAGCACCCGATGGAAACCGGCCTCGAGCATTTTCATCGCTGGTATCGCCAACAGATGGAGCCACATCTGCCTGACCATCTGCAGCGCTAGGCCAGCTCCTTTTGCGTAAATACCGCAACGCCGTTTTACGACATCCCAAACACTGGCAGCTGGGTAGCTACTGGATGCTGCTGGCCGGCCTGGGATTTGCCATCATGGGCGCGTTTGTGAAGGCAGGTGCAGCGCGTTTCACGACCAGCGAGCTGGTATTTTACCGCTCAGCCTTTGGCTTCCTGATGATTGCCGCCCTGGTCTGCTGGCAAGGCAAACCGCTAAAAACCCCATTATTGGCCATGCAAATGCGCCGCGCTGGCGTAGGCTTCACCGCCCTGCTGCTATTTTTCTACGCCATTGCCCATTTGCCTTTAGCCACCGCCATTACCCTCAATTACACCTCCCCCATGTTTTTAGCCCTGCTTTCGCCCTGGCTATTACGCGGAGAACATCCGCTTGGCCGCCAGCAACGGCAAACACTCAATCTATGTGTGGTTGGCGGCTTTGTCGGCGTCTGCCTGCTATTGCAACCAGCCTTTCATAGTAACCAGCTGCTGGCTGGCGGCATTGGCTTGTTATCGGGTATAGGCGCGGCCTTTGCCTATGTACACGTCAAACAGCTAGGCATCGCAGGCGAGCCAGACTGGCGCACCGTCTTCTATTTCACCCTGGTATGTACCATCGCCAGTGGTGGCTGGATGTTGATAGACCATGTGACAACATTGCAATGGCAAGACCTACCACTGCTATGCGGACTAGGCGTATCAGCCACCTTAAGCCAACTGGCGTTAACGCGTGCCTACCGCACTGGCAACACCCTGACAGTCGCCAGCCTGGCTTACAGCACTGTCGTCTTTGCCACGCTAATAGGCGTACTTGTGTGGGACGAAACCTTAAGTGCGCATGAAATCATTGGCATGCTACTCATCGTGGCCTTTGGTATCCTCAGCTCCAGAAGTTCAAGATAATTGCCTGATTGCAATAAAAAAGCCATTCCTTGCAAGAATGGCTTTTTTACTTGATCTTGGCAGCTTAAGGTTCAAGCAAACCACAGCGCATGGCAATCAGCGCAATCTCTGCCGAGTTTTGCGCATTGAGCTTTTGCTTGATATTGTACAAATGCGTGCCTACCGTGCGTGGGCTCAGGAACAAGGTTTCAGCAATCTCGTTGGTAGATTTGCCGCGTGCCAATGACATAAACACCTCAAACTCACGCTCACTGAGCACATCCACCGGATTTTGCTCACCGGACAATTGCTGAATCGCCATTTGCTGGGCCACGCTGGCTTCGATGTATTTTTTGCCTTGCGCCACGCTGCGGATGGCTTTAATCAGCTCCTCAGCCGCGCTACGCTTGGTGACATAGCCCATGGCACCCGCGTTGAGCACGCGTTTGGGATGCACGGAATCCTCATGGGCAGACAACACCAGGATACGCGCATGATTGTCTTTGGCCAGAATGCGCTCTATCGCCTCCATGCCACCAATCCCCGGCATGGTAATGTCCATCACCACCACTTGCGGGTGATGCTCAACATAGGCCTTGATGGCCGCCTCACCACTCTCTGCTTCAGCAATCACCTTGATTTCCTGGTCTGACTCGAGCAGCATTTTAAAGCCCATCCTGACCACTGCATGGTCATCTACCAGCATCACACTTATCACGCTTGTTTCTCCCTCTTTTTAAGCTGCCTGTATAGGCAACCGAATATCCAAGGTGGTTCCACGGCCTGCTTCAGGCTGCGACACCACTTTAAATTGTCCATGCAAGGCCTGCACACGCTCGCGCATGCCCAGCAGGCCAAAATGACGGCTCTGGTCTACGGTATCCAGCCGCATGCCGACGCCATCATCACAAATCATCAGGCGCAAACCGTCGGCATCTGTGAGCAGATGGACATTGATGCATTGCGCATGCGCGTGTTTAATTGCGTTATTCACCGCTTCCTGCACAATACGGTAAATATTGATGTTCACATTTTCACCCATCGGCTGGAACTGCCCCGCCAAATGCAGCTGGATTTGTAGTTCAGGATGCTGCGCTTGGTAGCCAGACACCATGTCACGCAGCGTTTCCACCAGGCCCATATTATCCATGGCGGCCGGACGCAACTGGCGAATGATGTTATGCATGCCGTCGTAAATATGATTGGCGGCAGCGACAATGGTTTGTGCATTGGCCGCAATATCCGGCGTACTTTCTTTGGTTTTATTCACAATTGCCACGGCAAAGGTTTTGATCGCTGTCACGTATTGCCCTAGCTCATCATGCAGCTCGCGCGCCAGGCTGCGCCGTTCATCTTCGATATGCTGCTGGATCAATTGTGTCAGCTGGCGATTTTGCTCCAGTTGCCGTTCGGCATCCAGCGACAGGGCCATCTGGTTCAAGCTCTTGCCGATCTTATCAAACTCAGGCAGCGAAAAGCGTTCCAGGCGCGTGGTTAAGTCACCTTGTTCAATGCGGTTGATCGCATGCAAGATATGCCTGACCGGGCGCAAAGCGTGGCTCAGCAAGCCATAGACCAGCAAATTAAGCAGCACAAAAAAGCCGATGCCCATGGTCATTAATTGCAGAAACCCTGACCACGCCTCGCGGATAGAACCTTCTGCGCTGGAGCTGATAATCAGCGTGCCATAACGCACCCGTCGCGTCACTGTTTCCACTTGTGGTGCCACCAGTTTGACAAACCATTGCGGCGGATTGATCTCGGACTTGAAGGTGGAGGTCGGTGACAGGTACAAGGGGTTATTGGAGTAATCGTACAACTCGATGCGGCTACTGCGCACATAGCCCAGCGAGCGCAAAAAATCTTGCAGCACATAATGCGTTGGACCCAGACTGGGGTTCATGGCCGAGCTGACAATCACTGTATCCAGCAATTGCACCGTGACGCGTGTCGCCGCCTCCACGCGTTCACGGATACTGTCTTTGGTATCTCTCACCAGGACAATACCAGCAGCGATCAAAAAGACCAGCGACAGCATGGTGACCAACAAGTTGAGTCGAAAGCGTAAGCTCATTTTTTAACCATGATTGAATTCAGCGTTATTAAACTGTAATCAGTCCGTATTTACACAGCGTAAAATCATTAAATTACAACTTTAATCCTGAATAGTGAGCTTATCCCATTCTTTGGGCTTGGCGGGATACGCTAACGGCAACTGGTTCAATGCCTCCAGCAAAATCTGGGAAACCAATAAATTACGGTTGGTTTTAGAATCAGCCGGAATCACATACCAAGGTGCGTATTTGGTGGACGTCTCTTTCAGCGACAGTTCATAAGCGTCCATATAGCGATCCCATAAGGCGCGCTCATCCAGATCATTGGGATTAAATTTCCAATGCTTGGTGGGATCATCCAGACGCTCTTGCAAACGCTCCTTTTGCTCATCTTTGGAGATATGCAGAAAGCATTTAATAATGGTGGTGCCAGTCTCGCTGAGCATGCGCTCGAAGTCATTGATTTGCTGGTAACGGCGCGTGCACTCTGCATCATCTATCCAGTCATGCACTTTCACAATCAACACATCTTCATAATGGCTGCGGTTAAAAATAACCAATTCGCCTTTAGTCGGCACCTGGTGATGCACGCGCCATAAATAGTCATGCGCCAACTCATCGGCACTGGGGGCCTTAAAACTGGCCAGACGAATACCTAAAGGATCGCAGGCACTAAACACATGCTTGACCGTGCCATCTTTACCGCTGGTATCCATGCCCTGCAAAATCAGCAACACCTTATGCTTGCCTTCGGCATGCAAAATATCCTGCCTGAGATTAATTTGGTGGGTTAACTCAGCCAGCAAACTAGCATCTTTTTCTTTATCGCCAGTGCGGGCGGACTTATCGTCTGCTTTGAATTGCTTTAAGGAAAACTTTTTCGGGTTAACGCGATATTGCTCGATGAAAGCGCTCATAAGTAAGGTCTGCTGGTTGCTTGCTGCAAGTGTATCGCAGTTAATTTGCAAATACCAAGATGCATCACCTACGCGAATAATAACCACCAAGGGCGCGGGCGTAAAAAAACAGCCCCTGACGAGGCTGTTATTAGGGGAGATTTTCGTGGTTAATTATTGATTACGGCCAAACAGCAATCCAAACACGCCACCGGACAATACGCCAGAAAGCGCAGAAACCACTGCTGGGCCTGATGGACCATTTAACACTTGCCCCAGGGTTGTTGCGACACCACCGATGCCACCCACCGCTGCGATCAGCACATTGCCAGCAGCCACGGTTTCTTCAGGCATGCCAAAAAAACCAATGCCCGCACCAAAACCACCAGATACAACATCGACTTCGACGACGTTTAACTCATGCATTGCCATTTCATTTCTCCTTCATTGATATTAAAAATGATTTTTTCACGGCGTTAACTGACACAGGCCAATGGACTATTTAAATGGACCATCAAAAAGTTAACTTTAGTTATTTTATATGTTAATTATATCAATTATTAACATATGTGAGAATAAAATAACAACAAAAATTAACAAATTATTGAAGGATGTTTCAGGCAATAAAAAAGCCAGCAGAAGCTGGCTTTTTTACTTATCAACAAAGACTATTTACCCGCACGTTTACGCTCGTGCTCCAACAGGAAGCGCTTACGCAGGCGAATTGTCTTCGGCGTGATTTCAACCAACTCGTCGTCATCAATAAACTCAACAGCAGATTCCAGGCTTAAGGACACAGGTGGAATCAAACGCACCGCTTCGTCTGTACCGGAAGCGCGCACGTTGGTCAGCTGCTTACCCTTAATCGGGTTAACCACCAGGTCATTGTCACGGCTATGGATACCGATAATCATGCCTTCGTATAAACGGTCACCCGGGCTGGAGAACATCTTGCCACGGTCTTGCAGTTTCCATAAGGCATAAGCCACCGCCTCGCCTTGCTCAGCGGAGATCAGCACACCGTTACGACGGCCAGGCATATCGGCTTTCACAGGCGCATATTCATCAAAAATATGTGCCATCAGGCCTGTACCACGGGTCAACGTCAAGAACTCACCCTGGAAACCAATCAGGCCACGGGCTGGAATACGATATTCCAAGCGAGTACGGCCATTACCGTCAGACTCCATATTACTCATTTCACCACGGCGGCGACCCAGCTCCTCCATCACCGCACCCTGGTTTTCGTCTTCCAGGTCCACAGTCAGGATTTCATATGGCTCACATTTTTCGCCATTGATTTCTCTGAATACTACGCGTGGTTTACCTACGGCAATTTCAAAACCTTCGCGGCGCATGTTTTCCAGTAAGATCGTCAGGTGCAATTCACCACGACCTGAAACGCGGAATACGTCAGTGTCTTCAGTATCTTCAACACGCAACGCCACGTTGACCAATAATTCTTTCGTTAAACGGTCACGGATCTGACGTGAAGTAATGAATTTACCTTCAGTACCCGCCAATGGTGAAGTGTTGACCATAAAGTCCATGGTCAGCGTTGGCTCATCCACGCCCAGATGCGGCAGACCCACTGGTTTGTCACGATCACAGATCGTAAAACCGATACCGATTTCTTCGATACCGGAAATAATCACAATGTCACCTGCTTCAGCTTCTTCTACCGGCACGCGCTCCAGGCCTTTAAAACCCAGTACCTGGTTAATACGGCCTTGTGCTACTTGTTCATCCTCGCGCATCACGGCGACGACCTGGCCAGGTTTGATACGGCCATTGGTCACACGGCCAACGCCCAGGCGACCAGTATATGTAGAATAATCCAGGGCAGAAATTTGTAGTTGCAATGGCGCTTCGCTATCGCCTTTCGGTGGCTCAACATGGCTTAAGATCGTGTCAAACAAGGCACGCATGTTGTCTGAAGGTTTGCTCATGTCCAAGGTGGCAAAGCCATTTAAGGCTGAGGCATACACCACCGGAAAATCCAGTTGCTCATCGGTAGCACCCAGGTTGGCGAACAAATCAAACGTATGGTTAATCACCCAATCAGGACGTGCACTTGGACGGTCCACCTTGTTAATCACCACAATTGGCTTCAAGCCCAGGGCCAGTGCTTTTTTGGTCACAAAACGCGTTTGTGGCATCGGGCCATCCACGGCATCAACCAACAACAACACACCATCCACCATACCTAATACGCGCTCTACCTCGCCACCGAAGTCGGCGTGGCCCGGTGTGTCGACGATATTGATATGCGTGCCTTCATAGGTTAAGGCCGTGTTTTTAGCCAGAATCGTAATGCCGCGTTCTTTTTCCAGATCGTTGCTATCCATCACACGCTCAGTCACCGCTTGGTGTGAGGCAAAAGTACCTGACTGTTGAAGTAGCTTGTCAACCATGGTTGTTTTACCGTGGTCAACGTGGGCGATAATTGCGATATTTCTAAGGTTGCGTGCCATGTGAACTGCCATCTGTTTGGAAAGGGCGCGATTTTATCACAAATCAACTTAAATATTTGACTTTTAAAATAAAGTTGCTATACTGCGAGCAACTTTAAAACACGGCTGGTACTAGACCCGCCACATTTGTTTTAAATTCATTGCCCTGACCTGTCGATAACTCGCGAAATTTTGAGGTTATCATCTTTAGATGAAGTCTTGATGACACCATCTTCTTTTATCGGTTAGTGGCCATGCCCAAGCGCCGGTAAAAGCATCCAATCTTACAATGTTGCTTTGGCTTAGTTGATATTGCACCACTCGCATTCTTGAGTGTCACGCTGCTTCATTAGCTTTGCTTTATTGCTTTACTTGCGCCCTTTTTAATTGTTGATGAAAGGGACATTCCTTGTCTTTTGCAGATTTAAATCTCGACCCCTCCATTTTGCGCGCATTGACCGACGCAGGCTATGAAAACCCAACACCTATTCAGGCGCAATCCATTCCTGAAGCTTTGCAAGGCCGTGACATCATGGCCTCTGCCCAAACCGGCACTGGTAAAACCGCTGCCTTTACCCTACCAGCATTAAACCTGCTGGCAACACAACACCCTGTTCGCAGCCGCGGCCCACGTATCCTGGTGCTGACACCGACACGCGAACTGGCAGCTCAGGTAAATGATGCTGCACGTAAATACGGTAAATTCTTGCGCGCACGTTGCATCAGCATCGTCGGTGGCATGCCTTACCCATTGCAAAACAAACTGCTGTCACAACCACTGGACATCCTGGTGGCAACCCCAGGCCGTTTTATTGACCACCTGGAACGCGGCCGTATTGATTTGAGCCGTTTGCAAATGCTGGTACTGGACGAAGCTGACCGCATGCTGGACATGGGCTTTATGCCAGATGTTGAGCGTATTTGTGAAGCATTGCCTGCCGAGCGCCAAACCTTGCTGTTCTCAGCAACACTGGATGGCATTATGGATATCGGCAAACGTTTCTTGCGCGACCCACTGACAATTCAGGTGGCTGGCCAGAAAGAAAGACACGCCAACATCGAGCAACGCTTGCACTTTGTGGATGACATGAACCACAAAAACAAACTGCTGGAACATTTGCTGATTGCACCAGATGTCAACCAAACCATTATTTTCACCAGCACCAAGCGTCACGCTGACCTGCTGGCTGAAGACTTGTATGCCGCGGGTCACAGCACAGCAGCCCTGCATGGTGACATGACGCAAGGTGCACGTAACCGCACTTTAACCAAACTGCGTCATGGCGACGTGAAAGTATTGGTGGCAACCGATGTTGCCGCACGTGGTATAGACGTACAAGGCATTTCACACGTGATTAACTACGACCTCCCAAAATTTGCAGAAGACTATGTACACCGTATTGGCCGTACCGGCCGTGCCAACAACACTGGCGTAGCGATTTCATTTGCCTCTAACGCTGATCGTCACCTGTTGCGCAAAATTGAGCAATACACCGGCCAAAAGCTGCAAGCTGAAGTGATTGCAGGCTTTGAGCCAAAACGTGCTGCACGCATGGATGATGGCGCTGATGGCAAACGTGGTGGCCGACGCAATGGCAAGCCACAAGGCAAAGGCGGTTTCCGCCGTGACGACAGACCAGGCCAGAACAAATCATTTGGCGAGCGCGCTGCCCGTGAAGGAAGCCGTGATGCCGGTCAACGTGAAGCGTTTGGTAACAAACCACGTGCGCCACGCCAGACTGAGCAAAAACAGGACAAAGAAGTTAACGGTAACAGCAAGCATTACAACAAAGATACCGACTTCCAGTTTGCACGCGCATTGGCTGACGAGTTCGGTCAACGCCGCCCACGTCCGGCAGGCAACAACCAGGAGCGTTTTGGCAATCCTAACGGCAACCGTGGCAACAACAAACCACGTCCGGCAGGCAAGTCATTTGGCGACAACGGTGGTGCCAAACGCCCACGTTCATTTGCCTAAGACTCGCCTATGTCTGAGCAAACCACAGTAGATTTTCGTGCGCTCGGCCTGGCCGAGCCGCTGTTAAAAGCGATTGATGAGTCTGGTTACACGACACCTACCCCGATTCAGGCGCAGGCCATCCCTTTGGCCTTGCAGCGCATGGACCTGATGGCGGGTGCGCAAACCGGGACAGGTAAAACAGCAGCGTTTTCCTTGCCTATTTTGCACACCTTGTTGCCACTCTCAAGCACCAGCACCTCACCAGCCAAGCACCCTATCCGGGCCTTGGTATTGGCGCCTACGCGTGAACTGGCGATACAGGTCTATGACAACATCAAAACCTACGCCAAGCACACCGCGTTGCGTAGCCTGGTGGTGTATGGTGGCGTGGATATCAAAACCCAAACGCCGCACCTGAAAGCGGGTGTAGAAATTTTGGTCGCTACGCCCGGCCGTTTACTGGATCATGTCGAGCAAAAAACCCTGTCTCTGAGCCAGGTGCAGTTTCTGGTGCTGGACGAGGCCGATCGTATGCTGGACATGGGCTTTATGCCAGACCTGAAACGCATTCTGGCACTGTTGCCTAAACAGCGTCAGAACCTGATGTTTTCAGCGACTTTTTCTGATGAAATCAAAAAACTGGCCGATGCCTTTTTGAACAACCCGACCTTGATCGAAGTGGCGCGCAGCAATGCCACCAATGATAATGTCGAGCAAAAAGCCTATCTGGTGAATAGCGACCAGAAGCAGCGCTTTCTGGTGCAGCTACTCAAGCAATACGCTAACCAGCAAGTAATTGTGTTCACCAAAACCAAGCTCTCTGCCAGCAAGCTGGCGCGTGCGCTGGAACGTGACCAGATTCCATGTAGCGCCATTCACGGTGACAAATCACAGAAGGAACGTATTGAAGCACTCGATGCGTTTAAAGCAGGCACCATTCACGCCCTGGTTGCCACAGATGTAGCGGCACGTGGGCTGGATATCAGTGACTTGCCACTGGTGATTAACTATGAAATCTCGACTGCACCGGAAGACTATGTGCACCGGATTGGCCGTACCGGCCGCGCAGGTGCTAAAGGCATTGCGATCTCACTCATCGACGAAGATGAAACCAAATACTTCGACGACATCGAGAAGTTGATTAAAAAGCAGATTCCAAAAGAAAAAGCTGCGATCAACACGAGTAGTAGCAGACCTCGCCCGTCAAAAGCCACAAGCGCAGAAGATGGCTGGTTCCAGCAACCTTACCAGCCTTCGACAGCCGCAGCAGCACCCAAACAAGTGCCAGCCAAGCCATCTAGCGCCAAGCGCAAAGTGGTTGCAGCCTTGTTAGGTGGTTTTGGTTTTAAAGCCACGCCGCAAACGCGCAACCAGGCCAAGCGCAGTGCAGGTAAGCCACGCCAGAAAGCCCAGGGCAATGAACTTGTCCAAGCTGAGGTCGTAGAAACCATCAACACGCTTTAAGACAGGCAACAGCCATAAAAAAGCCCCGTTTGCACGGGGCTTTTTCTTTATTGCATCCAGGGCTAACCTTCACGATTTCGCATAAAATCTGCTACGCCGTAAAGCTGATTGGCAATATGCTTCATCAGCGACTCTTCAAACTGCAAGGTATGCATGGCTTTAATCATGCAATACATCCATTGGTCACGCGCCGACTCGTCAATCGGGAATGGCATATGACGTGCCCGCAAACGCGGATGGCCGTAGCGCTCAATATATAACTGCGGCCCGCCAGTCCAGCCCATTAAAAACATAAACAGTTTTTCCCGGGCTTCAGTTAAATCCGGCTGATGAATAGCACGTAAAGCCGCCGCTTTCGGATCGGTATCCATGGTGTCGTAAAAGGTTTCGACCAGATTGCGTATGGTCTCTGCGCCCTTTTCTGCTCCGCCCAGCCATTCAAATAGCGATTGCTTGGCCGCGTTAGGCTCTTGAATCTCCACTGCCATGCTGCTTAACCCGCCGCTTTTGGCGTCACCAGCGCTGCCGCCTGCTTGGCAAATTCGCGTGCAGTTTCGGTATTCTCTGCCGTCGCCAATGCAACGCCCATGCGACGACGCACAAACGACTCTGGCTTGCCAAACAAGCGGATCTCGCTATTAGGCACAGACATGGCGGCTTCCAGGCCATGATACTCGAGTGCCTGCGCATCTGCACCACCATAAATCACGGCACTGGCGCCTGCTTCACGTTGCGCCACATCCACCGGCAAACCAAGAATGGCACGTGCATGCAATTCAAACTCGTTCAGGCGCTGTGTACACATGGTGACCATGCCGGTGTCGTGTGGACGCGGACTCACTTCGGAGAACCAGACTTGCTCGCCTTTCACAAACAACTCAACTCCAAACAGGCCCTGGCCGCCCAAAGCATCTGTCACCTTTTTGGCAATGTCTTGTGCGTTTTTTAATGCCTGCGGAAGCATGGCCTGTGGTTGCCAACTTTCTACATAGTCACCCTGCTTCTGCACATGGCCAATCGGCGCACAGAAGTGTGTTTCAATCTGGCCGGATGCATTCTTGGCACGCACCGTTAGCAGGGTAATTTCATAATCAAAATCAATCTGGCCTTCGACAATCACCACACCCTGATTAACGCGGCCGCCGCTGGCAGCATATTCCCAGGCCGTTTTGACTTCAGATGCTTGCGTAATACGTGACTGGCCTTTGCCTGACGAAGACATGGTAGGTTTGATAAAGCAAGGATAGCCAATGCCACCATCAATCGCTACTTGCAATTCAGCCTCAGAGCGGGCAAACGCATAAGGGGATGTTGGCAAACTTAATTCTTCGGCCGCCAGTCGACGGATACCTTCACGGTTCATCGTCAGCTGCACTGCACGCACGGTAGGCACGACTGTCACACCAGTGGCTTCAATCTCAGCCAGTGCCTCGGTATTCAAGGCCTCGATTTCCGGCACGATGTAATGTGGCTTGACCTGATTGACCAAGGCTTTCAACGCCGTGGCATCTGTCATATCAATCGCGTAAGCATGATGCGCCACCTGGTGGCCAGGCGCATGTTCGTAGCGATCCACCGCAATGACTTCCACCCCCAAACGCTGCAAGGCAATAATCACCTCTTTACCAAGCTCACCACTGCCTAACAACATGACTTTGGTCGCATTTGCGCTCAACGGGGTACCAATCATTTTCAGCTCCACTGTAAAAGTGCAATGATACCATGCGCCCTTTCGCTGGCGCCTGATTGCGGTTGATTTATGTCAGCAAACACCTCGCTGGCAAAAGCCCGGCCAATAACAAAAAACCTCGCCAGAGCGAGGTTTTAAATGGTCAAGCGCTGTTAACGTGACTTGCGTCTTGCTAACAGGCCGATGGCTGCCAAACCGGCAAACATCATGGCGGCATTTTCAGGCTCGGGTACAGTCGTCACATTGACTGCAATCTGGCCAGCGTTATCGCCAAAATTTGAATCCCAGTAATACAGCTTCAACACGCCACTTTCGGCCGCAACACCACTATAACTGGTGCCTAATGCGATATACGTATTACCGATGCGACCTACCAACTGGCCGAAGTTGGCTGTAAAACCATCCATGGTCACCGGTCCGTAGTTAATCCCGATCAAAGTACCTACCGATTGACCAGAGTCATCCGTCGCCGTGGCATACAAATCGCCATTCAAGCCATCTGCCGTGGAAAATCTGGGTAATGCGCCAGCACTCCACAAATCATCGACACTCACGGAAATATTGAACGCATCCCCTGCATTCAAGGTAATCGTATCCAGGCCATTGCCAACGCCCTGGGCAATGCTGTTATTCTAAGCGTCCACATTGTAGGTCGCCGCAAATGCCTGATGACTTACTGTTAATGCGAGTAACATTGCACTACACAATCGACTGACTGACATACCCCGCTCCTCATCAAAATATTATAGAAATGTCTGATGACGTTATGCTCAATCCTGAGCGTTGTCAATAGCCCATCAAAACCGGGATATGACAACTAAGTCTTTGAGACAAATAGGGATTCTATGATGAAGGTTAATGCACGCTTATACCGAGATACCATGCTTGTCCATGCGGTAGCGCATGGTCATGCGGGTAATCCCCAGCAGACGTGCCGCTTTGGAAACGTTATTGCGGGACTGCTCCAGCGCGTTCAGCAGCATGGCTTTTTCAGCACCATCTAATGTAACCTGCGCTTCACCTTGCATAGAAGATGTATTGGCGTTGACTGCAGCCAGTTGCGGCAAGCCCAGGTCGTGTTCTGAAATCATGGCCTGCGTGCACATCAACACTGCCCGGCTAATTTGGTGACGCATTTCACGTACATTACCAGGCCAGTGGTAGCCTTGTATGGCCATCAGTGCCGCCACGCTAAACTCATGGTGTGGCAACGCATAACGCTTTTCCGTCATCTGCCTGAAGTAATTGGCCAATAACAGCACATCTTGGCCACGGTCACGCAGCGGTGGCATCTGCATGGTGATGACATTTAAACGGTAATACAGGTCCGAGCGGAAGCGCCCTTCGCTGGACATTTGGTATAAGTCACGATTAGTCGCCGCAATAATACGGGCCTGCACCGGGCGCTCTTTGGTCGAGCCTAGGCGCCGTACCATTCTGCGCTCCAGCACATTCAGCAACTTGGCTTGCAATCCTAGTGGCAGTTCTCCAATCTCATCCAGAAACAAAGTGCCATCTTCGGCAGACTCAATCAAGCCCGGACGAGAAGCCACGGCATTGGTAAACGCGCCCTTCTCATGGCCAAACAACTCGCTTTCAATCAGCTCGGCAGGCAATGAAGCACAATCGACATGCACAAACGGTTTGTCATGATTGGCACAACTGGCGTGCAAATAGCGCGCGACTACATCTTTCCCGGTACCTGTTTCACCGGTGATCAGCACCGTAGGTTGCACAGCATCGCTGAGCGAGCTCAACTGAGCGATACGGGTAATTTGCTGCCGCACGCTTTGCATGGCGGCACTTTCACCGATCAACTGCACAGATTCATTGACAATAGTATCTCGCTGCCTGGAGTAGTCGAGGCTGGTTTGCAAATCGGTGGTTTTCTCATTTTTTTGGATAATGAGCAGTAATTCTTCAAGGTCGATAGGCTTTTTCAAGTAGTCTATCGCACCCATTTTGATCGCATTGACCGCATCAGTCACATCGCCAAAAGCGGTCATGACGATGGTATTGATATTCTTGGCGACAAAGTCGGATAACAAATCCAGACCATTGCCATCGGGCAGGCGCATATCCAGTAGCGCCATATCCGGTTCAAATTGTTTCACCAGTAACCTGGCGTCATGCAAAGACTCTGCGTGCTCACACTCAAACCCGGCTTTTTGCAGGCGTTTAACCACCGCCTTGGCAAACAGCACCTCGTCTTCTACCAACAAGATTTTTTTCTTGAAGGGTAAAAAAACCGATTTATCCGTGGATGATGAAATTTGTGAAAGCACGCGTCGTCCTTAATGATTGTTATTTAGTCACGGTCGTAACTGGCTAATGATGGCTTGGCACCGAACTCGTAACGGAAGCCCAACCATGCAGCTCGTGGCGCTCCAGGCAATAAGCTCAGCACTTTACTTTCACTGCCAAATGTACCGGATGCATCAAACAGAGATTCAGCCAAACGGCCAGCAATATAGTAGTCCTTGTCAAAAATATTGGTTGCTTTAGCAAACAATTTCCAGCCATTGCCGAAATTATATTGCGTGTCCAAATTAACAATGAAATAGCCACTCAACTTGCCGCGACCAGTTGCACAATCATCTCCGCCATTACAGTCCGCAGAATTACTCTGATGCCCATTATTCTCATTACCATACACAAACTGATTAGAATAGCCGACAACGTTTGCACCAACATTCCAACTTGGTGTCATCGCATATTGACCACGCAACTTTAATTGATGTTGTGGGATGGCAGGAATACGATCTCCAGAACGGGCTGTATATACCCCGTCTGAATTAACGCCTGTAGCGTTTGAGCCATTCACAAACTCCACGTCGTTGTCATAAGTCGCATGCACAAAGCTGTAAGACGCACTCCACTTGAAGCTTTCAATCACGCCATTTAAACCAAGATCAAGCCCTTGCCGTTTAGTTCTGCCAACGTTTTTAAAGTATCCAGCGCCGGTTTGAGTATTCGCTGCGGTGAACTGAATATCATCATGGTTCATGGCATGATAAACGCCAGCGTTCCAGAATACGTTGTCTGTCAATTGGCCACGACCACCGAACTCATAAGTTTTCGCAACAACCTGATTCAATGGTGGATCATCTGCCAGCGCAGCTGGCAACAAGCATGGAGAAGCTGGGTTGGAACAACCCAGTTCAATTGCTGTTGGAGCGCGGCTCGACTCACTGTATGACGCGTACATAGTGAGTTGTTTAATCGGTGTATAGGTCATACCAATAGTCGGATTTAAACGGGTATAACTATCGCGCGCAGTCAAACTATTGAAACCGTTAGCGGCAGATGGGCTGCCACGCAATGTATCGACGTTATCCACGCGAGTGAAGTTCCAGCTAGCACCTGCGTTCAAATGCCAAAACTCATTTAATGACAAAGTATCGTTAGCAAACAAACGCGCGGTATATTGCTTGCCGGTTAAACCAACTGTCTGGCGTTTACCTAATGCGCCATCCCCTTCCAATACAGGTGCTCTAGTTGGGTCAAAAACCGTATCGCTGCCAGTAGTGCCGTTAATATCACCATCGTCAATCGATTCGCTATCAGAAGATAGATTAATTTGCTCGCTTTGTTTAAAGCGAATCAAGCTGTAATCATAGCCTGCACCAATCACAAACTGATTTTCTTTACCAAGAAAGTCTTGGTTAAAGGTTGCTTGGCCTGTAGCGCCATAGGTATTTTGACTCGTATGAGTTCTGTTAGAAACAGATCCAATCACCTCGCAATCATCTGCTGCTTGCGTACAGGTAATGCCTGGATACCCATCCAAGGTACTCACACCACCGACATCCTCAAAACTACCCTCATAGCCATCGCCATTGACTGTTCTACGATTGGATTTCTTGTAATAAACATTACCTGACAACATGGTGTCGTTACTAAGCCAATGACTACCGTTCAAAGCCAAAAAGTGTGAGTAATTATTGGTTGCATCAGGTCTTGTATGAATCTGATCATTATCACCACTGAGCAAAAACTGCGGAGTTAAGCCATTACCTATTAGTCGGTTATCAGCTCCAATATAAGTCAGCTCCAGCTTGGATGTTTCACTTTGCCAGCCAGTCTTGGCAAATAACTGATTCACATGTGACGGCGAGTATTTTCGCCACCCATCCTCAGAGATATGCTGGTAACCGATCATGTAGTCAACAGAGCCATCCTTTGAAACGCCGCCGAATTCAACCAAGCCACGCTTACGCCCCCAAGAACCCATTTCAGCCTCTACCGCCAAACCTTGGTGATCACGGCCATTTTTGGTTTGAATTGCAATAGCGCCGCCAAGTGTGTTCAAACCATACAGAGGATTTGAACCTGGCACCAACTGCATGTCACCAATAGCGAAATTGGGAATCTTGTCCCAAGAGGTCACATCCCCAAAAGGCTCATTTACACGCACCCCATCTATGTAAGTAGAAAGGCCTTGTGGATTACCTAGCAAGGAAGACGCAGAATACCCTCTGAAATTAATTTCAGGCTGCCAAGGATTGCCACCCAACTCAGTTACCGTTACCCCCTGCATGTTGTTATTCATGTAGTCAGCAATTGATACACCAGTTTGGTTATTAATAGCAGCCGGATTAGCCATCTGAATGTTGGCAGGCACTTTATGCAGTGGTACACCAATCCCTTTTAAAGGCGTTGTACTATAAACCTCTACTTTATCTAGGTTCAATGAGTCAGCCTTGGCAATCATCGCCTGTGCTGCATAGGCAGACACAATCGCTAGTAGCAATGGCTTGATAGTATTTTTATTCATAACGAATGATCCTTTTTCCCGAGAATACTTTTATTGAATCACTTTTAATTAAAAGTACTTCTTAAGAGCAATAACTGTTCCGGTTATGCCATGCAAAAAAAGATCATTGTAATCAATAGAGTACAAACTTAATGGTGGATATAAACCATAAATATGGTTTATTACAGCCAATTTTATGGTTTATATTGGTTTATTACAACCAAATTTAAATTAGAGGGGATGCAGGAAGACTTCAAGACCGTAAGCATTGCGGCCAGGGCGCCAGGCTTCATCGACTGCGAGCGCAGCTAAAGCCACCAGCGTTTGTGAGGCGGTAGGTTGAGTCGTGGCGACTTGAACCACAGGATAAAAAGCACGCTGCCAGGGTGGAATCCCCAGCATTTGAAAAATCACTTTTAATTCACGTCTGGGACGTTTGGCATCGGGCTGCAATACCTCACCGCCCATCCTGGGCGTAATCAACAATGACAAGCCATCAGGCAACGGAATCGGTTGACCATAACGTTTGTTCAGGGTAATGGCCGCAGGCGAAATGCCTAGCCTGGCCAGGGCGATACCACGCCCCTTACTGACTTTGAACTGCACTTGCCAGTCACCCCAGGTCTGCATTTGATGACCTTGCCAGACTAATGGCGTTTGCGGCAATGCGGCTGGTTTGGCAACGCAGTAAAGGCGCTGCTGATAATGATGCAGATAAGCGCGGTGGTCTGCCGCCTGCCCTTGCAATGGCAAATGCAGATAGCGGTGCGGCTTCACCGAGGAGAGCTGTTTCCAGTAATCCTGTAATTGTTCGGTATTTGGCATGCGCAATTGACGCTGCTGGAACCAGAAGCGCAACAGGTTTTTTGCGCGCACGTCGCCCAGCGAGTGCAGGTGCGGGATAGCAATTGACTGCCCTAACCACTCCTCCCGCACATCGCATTGAATCAAGTCCTGCTGCGCTAGTGTGTCCAGTAAAAGCTGGGCATCAGCAAGATGGCTGGCACTACGTAGCAAAGCACTATCCAGTTGCGGATAACGCTCGCGCAACACCGGCATGGCCTTCTGGCGCATGAAGTTGCGGTCATAACTGATGTCAGTATTGCTCTCGTCCTCTACCCACTTTAATTGCTGGGTAGTGGCATATTGCAGCAACTCAGCCTTAGGCACCGCCAATAATGGCCTGAGCAGGTAACGCTCCGCATCCCAATGACCCATGGCACTCAGGCCTTTTACCCCTGCACCACGCACTAGCTGCAGCAATAATGTTTCGGCCTGATCCTGCATGTGATGTGCCGTGACGATGGCATCCGCGACCAATTGCTGGCGCACTCGTTCTAATGCCTGGTAACGCGCATCGCGTGCGGCGGCTTCAACGCCCAGGCCGCTTTGCAAATCAACATGCACTTTTTCACTATAAAAAGGGATGTTGTGCTCACCGCAAAGCTGTTCACACATTTGCAACCAGGCGTCAGCATGCGGGCTGAGGCCATGGTGCACGTGCATGGCAGACAAGGTAAATGAGTGCGAGGAGGACAGCTGAGACAAGGTGTGCAACAGCACAATAGAATCCACGCCACCGCTGAGTGCGACCAGCAGATGTGGTGGCTGAGCATGCGGCACGCCCTCTCCAGCCAGAAAGGTCTTGATGACGTTTTCTAACTGGGAGAGAAAAGACATACTATTTTTCACTGCCAGCTTTGAACTTACCGTAGCTCATCAGGCGCTGATAGCGTGATTCTAATAATTGCGGCACTTTTTTGGCTTGCAAGGTTTTAAGTTGCTGGGCGATGGCCTGGCCAATACGCTCCATCACCTCTTCGTAGTTACGGTGTGCGCCACCCAATGGCTCGCTGATAATGTTATCCACCAGCCCCAGTGACTTGAGGCGGTCTGCCGTAATACCCAAGGTTTCTGCTGCATCAGGCGCCCTGCTCGCACTCTTCCACAAAATAGAAGCACAACCTTCAGGCGAAATAACAGAGTAAGTCGAATATTGCAGCATGTTCAAATGATCCACCACGCCCAATGCCAGCGCGCCGCCTGAACCACCCTCGCCGATCACTACACCGATAATCGGGGTTTTCAGCTCGGCCATCACATACAGGTTACGCGCAATCGCTTCCGATTGGCCACGCTCTTCTGCACCAATCCCAGGATAAGCCCCTGGCGTATCGATAAAGGTAATAATTGGCAGATGGAATTTTTCAGCCAGACGGAATAAGCGCAAGGCTTTACGGTAACCTTCAGGGCGCGGCATGCCAAAGTTGCGGTATTGACGCTCTTTGATATCGCGGCCTTTTTGATGGCCCATGACCATCACTGGGATGCCTTTGAAACGCGCGATACCGCCGACAATTGCCGGGTCATCCGCAAATGCACGGTCACCGTGCAACTCTTGGAAGTCGGTAAACAAGGCATTGATGTAATCAATGGTGTAAGGGCGTTGCGGATGACGCGCCACCTGGGAAATTTGCCAGGCACTCAGGTTTTGATAAGTATCTTGCAGCAGCTTAGTATTTTTCTTTTGCAGCAAGTCCAGCTCTTTGGAAATATCCAGCGAGTCATGTTCATCGTGTGAAACTTGCAAAGCTTCAATACGCTTTTCGAGAGCCGCAATCGGCTGCTCGAAATCGAGATAAGTCAGTTTACTAGGCGTGAGACGTTTTGCACTCATAATGAATTCCAGTGTGAATTCTTAGAAAAAAAGTTCAGGCATTATAAAGGATTTTGACGTTTTCTTTTGACAACCAGCCCTGCAAATTCTGCAACAGGTCGTCATGCAGGACGACTTGCCAGTCATCGCCCAACATCAGGCTCACTTGAGCCGATTGATTATGATAGTCCACCTTGATCGGGCAACGCTTTTGCTCCTCGCCCGCATAACGGTAAGGCGTCAGCACATTCATCAACCGTTGCACATCAGAACTGCCATTGCAACTCAGCGTGAGCATTTGCGCAAAGCGGTTGCGCACCGCCGCCAGGTCATAGAGCTTTCTGGCACTGACACGAATGCCACCTGAGAACTCGTCATTACTGATACGGCCTTCCACGACCAGCAATTGGTCGTCTTTAATCCACTGCGCATGCTGTGTCAGCAATTCAGCGCCGACCACAACATCCACGCGCCCGACGGCGTCATCCAGTGTCACAATCGCCATCTTGCCACGCTGGGTCATGCGCACACGTACGCCCATCACCACACCCGCCAGCAATTTAGGCTGCTCTTGTGGCGCCAGTTCGCTGAGATTACCTTTAATAAACGGTCCCAACTGCGGCTTATAGCTCAAATACGGGTGGCCACTCAGGTAAAAACCAAGTGCCACTTTCTCCTCGACCAATGCTTGTTCCGGGCTCCACGGCGCAATACCAGGCAAGGCATGGGTGGTTTCAACCACGCCGCCAAACAGGCAGTCCTGCCCGGCGTGCGCGGCACTCTGCTCGGCGACACTAATCGCCATATCCAGCCCGGCCAGCAAGGCCGCGCGGTTTTGCTCGAGCTTATCAAACGCCCCGGCACGGATCAGTGATTCAATCACGCGGCGGTTCACCTTGCGCAAGTCCAGACGCTGGCAAAAATCAAAGATATCCTTAAACGGCCCTTGCGCCTGGCGCGACGCCATGATCAGCTCAATCGCGGCCAGCCCCGTGCCTTTAATCGCCCCCAGCCCATATAGCACCTGCTGCGCACTTAGCGGCTTAAACTGGTAGATACTGGCATTCACATCCGGCGGCAATACCTCGACATGATTGGCGCCGCAATCATCGAAAAACGTATGCACGTTATCGGTGTTGTTCATGTCGGCGGACATGGTTGCCGCCAGGAACGCCGCTGGATAATGCGCCTTCAGGTAAGCCGTGTGATAGGCCACTAGGGCATACGCTGCCGCGTGTGACTTGTTAAAGCCATAACCCGCAAACTTCTCCAGCAAGTCAAACAAATCGTTAGACTGCTGCAACGTTAAGCCATTTTTCTGCGCGCCTTCGTTGAAAATTTCGCGCTGCTGCACCATTTCCTCAGGCTTCTTCTTACCCATCGCACGCCGCAACAAGTCAGCGCCGCCCAGGCTATATCCGGCTACCACCTGCGCGATCTGCATCACCTGCTCCTGATACACAGCAATCCCGTAGGTTTCTTTCAGGATAGACTCGGTGGAGGCATGCGGATATTCCACGCGCTGCGTACCGTGTTTACGACGGCAGAAGTCAGGAATCAGGTCCATCGGGCCCGGGCGATACAAAGCCACCAGGGCAATAATATCTTCAAACAAGTCCGGCTTGGCCTGCTTGAGCATGTCCTTCATGCCGCGCGATTCCAGCTGGAACACTGCCGTGGTATTAGCTGTTTTCAGCAGGTGGTAACTACGTTTATCATCCAGCGGAATGGTTTCAAAACTCAGCGGCGGCAATTCTTCCTGCGCGCGCTGGGCATTGGCATTTTCCAGCGCCATATTGAGGATGGTCAGTGTACGTAGGCCCAAGAAGTCGAACTTGACCAAGCCCACGGCTTCCACGTCGTCTTTATCGTACTGGCTGACCAGGCTTTCACCATTAGGCTGGCAATACACTGGCGAAAAGTCAGAAATCTTGCCTGGGGCAATCAATACACCACCAGCGTGCATACCAATGTTACGTACCAAGCCTTCCAGACGTAGCGCTAAAGAAAGTAATTCTGCGACCTCTTCTTCTTTTTCACGGCGCTCCTGGAGTTGCGGCTCTTTTTCCAGCGCGCCTTCCAAGGTGATGCCTAACTCCATGGGGATGAGCTTGGCAATGCCATCCACGAAGTTAAACGGTAAATCCAGCACACGGCCGACGTCACGGATCACCGCCTTCGCGGCCATGGTACCGAAGGTGGCGATCTGTGACACCGATGCCAAGCCATATTTATGCTTGACGTAATCGATGACGCGATCTCGCCCATCCATACAGAAGTCAATATCGAAGTCGGGCATGGAAACCCGCTCAGGGTTGAGGAACCGCTCAAACAGCAAGTTATATTTGAGCGGATCCAGGTCGGTAATCCCAAGGCTGTAAGCCACCAACGAGCCCGCACCAGACCCCCGGCCCGGGCCGACCGGCACGCCGTTATTTTTGGCCCAGTTAATAAAGTCCGCCACGATCAGGAAGTAGCCCGGGAACCCCATTTGCACAATGATGTTGCACTCGAACTGCAAACGATCTTCATATTCCTGACGTTTGGCTTCGCGCTGTTGCTCGTCTGGATATAAATAGGCCAGGCGATGTTCCAAGCCAAGTTTCGACTGGTCAACAAGGTATTGGTCCAGGCTTTCACCGTTTGGCGTTGGGAAGTCGGGCAGGTAGTTTTTGCCTAAGGTCAGCGTCAGGTTGCAGCGTTTAGCGATCTCTACCGAGTTCTGTAAGGCCAGCGGCATATCGGCAAACAGGGCCTGCATCTCCGCCTGCGTTTTCACATATTGTGTGGCGACAAACTTGCGGGGACGGCGGTTATCCGCCAGCACGTAGCCTTCTGCAATGCAGGTGCGGGCCTCATGCGCCATAAAATCGTCTGGCGTCTGGAACTGCACCGGATGCGTAGCGACCACGGGTAAATCAAGCTGCTGCGCGACTAATACGGTTTGCTGTATCAGCTGTTCCTGCGCATAAGCTTCAGGCGTGCCAGCTTCATGCACACGTTGCACTTCGAGATAATAGCGGCCAGCAAATACCTGCGCCCATTGCTGCGCATATTGCAAGGCGAGCGCCTGATTGCCAGCCTGCAAAGCCTGGCCAACATCACCTGCTGCGAAACCTGAAAGCACTAACAATCCGGCATTCTTTTCCAGCAGCCACTCGGCTTTTATCTCTGCCCGTTCACGGTACTGGTTTTCGAGATAAGCACTGGATAACAACTCACACAGATGCCGATAGCCTTGCTGGTTCTGCACCAGTAACAGCAAGCGATGCGGTTGATCACGCTGTACCGTATTTTCGATCCAGACATCGCAACCCAGCAGCGGTTTCAGGCCCTTACCACGGGCAGCCTTATAGAATTTGACCGCCCCAAACAGATTGGCAAGGTCGGTGAGCGCGATGGCAGGCATTGCATCGTTTTTGGCGGCTTTGACATAGTCGTCAATACGCACTGTGCCGTCCACAATGGAATACTCACTGTGACAGCGCAGATGAATAAATGCTGGTTGAATGGTGGGAATTTCAGACGCTTCCATGGCTTTATTTTAACCGCCAACCTGCTTTTTTGTACCTATAACGCGTGCAAATAATCTGGTTGACAGCGTTAAAAACCCGGATCCATCCACGCCAGCCATACTGGTTAACATATGATAAAAAACTTAACCTATCGGCGTTATGCTCTATGATGTCTGACGTTTTAGTGAATAGATAACAGATATGCCGAATGCCACTGCTTTAATGGACGAC
Source organism: Methylophilus sp. 'Pure River' (assembly GCF_046765995.1). Taxonomy (NCBI): domain Bacteria; kingdom Pseudomonadati; phylum Pseudomonadota; class Betaproteobacteria; order Nitrosomonadales; family Methylophilaceae; genus Methylophilus; species Methylophilus sp. 'Pure River'. The sequence goes on from NZ_JBKOUE010000005.1 coordinate 103,099, forward strand.
CCGATACTGGTTGAAGACGATTTACCGAGTCTGGGGCAAACACTCCCCTTCTTTCAACTGGTTAACCATGCCCTGGAAGACGTGTCATTGGAGGCGTTTAGCGGTCAGCGTAAAATCCTGCATTTTTTTCCTGGCATAGACACATCGACCAGCGCCAACAGCGTCCGTAAGCTGGACAGCCTGGCGGCAAACTTACCCAACACGGTCATGCTGCATATCTCCCCTGATCTGCCTTTCACCATGACGCGTTTCTGCGCCGCAGAAAACCTGTCTACCGCCATTCACCTCTCAACCATGCGTGGCCGCGACATGCTTAAAAACTATGGCGTACTGATGATGACCAGCAAACTGGCAGGATTGCCAGCGCGCGCACTCATTGTTGCTGATGAACAAGACCGCGTGCTACATGTGGAACTGGTCAAAGAGTTAACCAGCGAACCTGACTACGCTGCCGCCCTGGCTGTCCTGCAAAAGTGATTCCCTTACTTTTTATGTGGTTGATTGACATCGGCTGACAAGTTAAAGTGCTCGTTTAACACTCATTCATCAATGTTTTGGAGACAATTATGGCAAGCGTAACGCTTAAAGGTAACCCGGTCGCCGTTGGCGGTAAATTTTTGGCTGCAGGCGATGCTGCCCCGGCTTTTCAACTGGCAGATGCCAAGCGCAACCTGGTTGGTCTGGATGCTTATGCTGGCAAGCGTAAAGTCCTCAACATTTTCCCTAGCATTGACACACCGACTTGCGCGACTTCTGTACGCACATTCAACAAAGAAGCCAGCAGCGTAAACAACACTGTTGTATTGTGTGTGTCTGCGGACCTGCCGTTTGCACAAAGCCGTTTCTGCGGCGCAGAAGGCCTGGAAAACGTCGTCACCCTATCTACTTTCCGTGATACTGCCAAGTTTGCTACTGACTACGGTGTATTCATCACTGACAGCAGCCTGGCTGGCTTAACAGCACGTGCAGTGGTTGTACTGGATGAAAACAACAAAGTATTGTATAGCGAACTGGTAGGCGAAATTGCTGATGAGCCGAACTACGCTGCTGCGCTGGCCGTATTGAAATAAGCCATTAGTACACAATAAAAAAGCCAGCAAATGCTGGCTTTTTTATTTGGCATCATTGAGACTTAAACGCGCTTGAACAACAGGCTGCCGTTAGTACCACCAAAGCCGAAGTTGTTTTTCAGGGCATATTCAATCTGCAAATCACGTGCGGTATTGGCACAATAATCCAGATCGCATTCAGGATCCTGATTAAACAAGTTAATCGTCGGCGGTGAAATCTGGTTGTAGATAGATAACACCGTAAATACAGACTCCAAACCACCGGCGCCGCCCAATAAGTGACCCGTCATAGACTTGGTGGAGTTCACCACCAGTTTATAAGCATGATCACCAAACGTCGCTTTAATCGCGTTGGTTTCGTTGGTGTCACCCAACGGTGTTGACGTGCCGTGCGCGTTCATAAACTGCACCTGGTCAGGATTAACGCCTGCATTTTTCAAAGCGTTTACCATCGAGCGACGTGGACCATCCATATTTGGCGCGGTCATGTGATAGGCATCGGCGCTTAAACCGTAGCCAGCCACTTCAGCGTAGATTTTCGCACCACGTGCTTTGGCGTGCTCATATTCTTCGAGCACCATCACGCCTGCACCTTCGCCGATGACAAAGCCATCACGGTCTTTATCCCAGGGACGGCTGGCCGTTGCCGGATCGTCATTGCGGTTAGACAAGGCTCTCGCAGAGGCAAAGCCACCCACACTGAGCTCGGTGATTGCTGCTTCAGCACCACCAGCCACCATGACATCAGCATCGCCGTATTCAATCATACGTGCCGCTTCGCCAATGCTGTGTGTGCCTGTGGTACAGGCCGTGACCACGGCGATATTCGGGCCTTTTAAGCCCAGCATGATCGACAGGTTGCCTGAAATCATATTGATAATGGTGCCAGGAATAAAGAATGGCGAGATCTTGCGCGGGCCACCTTCATCATAACTGTCGTTTGTGGACTCGATCAGGCCCAAACCACCAATGCCGGAACCGATGGTCACGCCGATGCGCTCAGCATTAGCATCAGTCACTTCCAGGCCGGAGTCTCGGAAAGCTTCCAGACCAGCTGCGAGGCCATACTGGATAAACGTATCCATACGGCGGGCATCTTTGGCTGGAATAAAATCTTCAGCGTTAAAGCCTTTGACCTCGCCCGCAATTTGCGAAGCGAATGGTGTGGGATCAAATTTGGTGATGCGGGTAATGCCTGATTGACCAGCAACCAGATTGTCCCAAGCGGTTTGGGTACCAATCCCTACTGGAGACACCACGCCCAAGCCAGTTACTACTACTCTGCGTTTCGTCATAATAGAAAATCAGCCCTCTTGCGAGGGCTGATTGAAGAATGAAGTCAATGAATTACTTGAGGTTTGCGTTGACGTAGTCAATCGCTTGCTGCACGGTTGTGATTTTTTCTGCTTCGTCGTCAGGAATTTCGCAATCGAATTCTTCTTCCAAAGCCATCACCAATTCTACGGTGTCCAGAGAATCTGCACCCAGATCATCTACGAAAGATGATGTGTTTTTAACGTCAGCTTCGTTTGCACCTAATTGTTCACAAACGATTTTCTTTACGCGTTGTTCGATGTCGGACATCTAAAATACCCCTTTGTTGATAAGTGTCGTGTTCAGTAAACCGGTATTCTAGCAAAACTTGCCCAGAATACCAAAGAAACTATGTATTAAGCGCAGTACATGCCGCCATTGACATGAATGGTTTCGCCAGTAATGTAAGCCGCTGCTGGCGATGCCAGGAAAGCCACCGTGGCCGCAATTTCATCCACTTGGCCCAAACGCCCTACCGCAATGCGCTCCAGCATTTTGGCTTTGATTTCTTCTGGCAGTTCGGCAGTCATGTCTGTTTCGATAAAGCCAGGCGCCACACAGTTCACCGTAATGCCCCGGCTACCAACCTCTTGCGCCATGGACTTGGTAAAACCGGTCATGCCCGCTTTAGCCGCCGCATAATTGGTCTGGCCTGCGTTGCCCATATGGCCAACCACGCTGGAAATATTGATAATGCGGCCTTGACGCGCCTTCATCATTGGGCGCAGCACAGCCTGGCTCATGCGGAAAACCGACTTGAGATTGGTGTTCAACACCGCATCCCAATCTTCATCCTTCATGCGCATTAACAAGGTATCTTTAGTAATGCCTGCATTGTTCACCAGAATGGAAACTTCACCGTACTGTTCAGAAATCTGCTTTAAAACCGCTTCGATTTGCTCTGGTTGGGTCACATCCAGCGCCAGGCCCACGCCATTCACACCAGCAGCTTTCAGGTGCGCGGTAATCGCCTCCGCACCACTGGCCGAGGTCGCCGTACCAATGACTGTTGCGCCCTGCTTACCCAAGGTCTGCGCAATCGCTGCGCCAATGCCACGGCTTGCGCCAGTCACCAATGCTACTTGTTGATTCAACATATCCACTCCTTATTGCGCAACAAATGCTTGCACAGATTCATCATTGACCAGCGCGACACACGTCATGTCAGCCACAATACGCTTGGCCAAGCCAGCCAGCACTTTGCCCGGGCCGCATTCAGCAGCACTCAACACCTCTTGCGAGGCCAATTGTTGCACGGTCTCTACCCAGCGGACCGGACTATGTAATTGGCGCACCAGCGCGTCTTTGATTTGGGCAGCATCGCTATACGCAGCCACGTCGGCATTGTGCAGTACCGGCACCACCGGCGCTTGCACAGCCACGTTTTGCAGATACTCACGCAGCTTGTCCGCTGCAGGCTTCATCAAGTCGCAGTGCGACGGCACGCTCACAGACAACGGCAAGGCACGTTTGGCACCTTTCGCTTTGGCCAACTCCATGCCACGCTCTACGGCAGCCTTGTCACCGGCAATCACCACCTGGCCTGGCGAGTTAAAGTTCACTGCCTGCACCACCTGACCTTGCGAGGCTTCGGTACACACAGCACGCACCGTGTCATCATCCAGCCCCAAAATAGCCGCCATGGCGCCCTGACCTTCTGGCACGGCTTGCTGCATGACCTGCGCACGAAACTTGACCAGTGGCAACGCATCCGCGAATGAAATAGCACCAGCCGCGACCAGCGCGGTATATTCGCCCAGGCTGTGGCCCGCCATGGCGGTTGGCAACTTGCCGCCCAACGCCTGGTAGACGCGCCAAGTGGCGACACCAGCTGTCAACATGATAGGCTGTGTATTTTCGGTCAGATTAATTTCGTCATTGGCTTCTGTCGCCATTTTCCAGAAATCGACGCCCAATACGGTAGAAGCCTCATCAAAAGTTTGTTTAACGATGGCATGGGCTTCTAAGCCTTGCATCATGCCAACAGACTGAGAGCCCTGGCCTGGAAAGAAGAAAGCAAATTTAGACATAATTTTTTCGCGTAAAGACTAAAACAAAATACAGGCCATGATATGCATGGCCTGCAGGTAATCAATAAGCTGATTAATATTTAACCAGCGCTGAACCCCAGGTAAACCCGCCACCAAAGGCTTCCATCAGCAAAATCTGCCCGCGCTGGATACGGCCATCGCGCACCGCAGTGTCTAGCGCTAACGGGATGGATGCTGCAGAAGTATTACCGTGTCTATCCACCGTAATCACCACTTTTTCCATCGGCAGATCCAGTTTTTTGGCGGTGGCTTGCAGAATGCGGATATTGGCCTGATGCGGCACCAGCCAGTCAATATCAGACTTCTGCATATGATTCGCTTCCAGCGTCTCATCCACAATCTGGTCCAACGTATTCACCGCCATTTTAAACACGGCATTACCCTCCATCACCACGGTGTCAGGGCCTTCCTCATTGCGAGGCACATGCAGATAGGTTTCGTAATTGCCATCGGCATGAATATGGGTGGAAAGTACGCCAGGCTGCTCGCTGGCTTGCAAGATCACCGCCCCGGCGCCATCTCCCCACAAAATACAGTTGCTGCGGTCTGTGTAGTCGGTGATACGGGTAAAGGTATCTGCGCCAATGACCAGCACGTTGCCATATTGACCAGATTTGATAAATTGATGGGCAGTGGTCAGTGCATAGACAAAACCGCTACAAACCGCTTGCACATCAAAGGCAGGACAGCCGCTGATGCCTAGCTTGCGCTGCACCATGGTAGCAACACTGGGGAAAATCTTGTCCGGCGTGGTGGTTGCCACAATGATCAGGTCAATGTCCTGCGCCTGAATGCCTGCGGCTTCAATGGCATTACGTGCGGCATGCGTGGCCAGGTCACTGGTGCGCTCATCGGTGACCCGGTGACGCTGCTTGATACCCGTTCTGGCAAAGATCCACTCATCAGTGGTATCAACCATCTTTTCCAGGTCGGCGTTGGTTAAAATATTGGCTGGCAGATAGCTGCCAGTGCCTGCGATGCGTGCGTTAATCATCCGTACGATTATGCCTTAATTGGGTCAAATTACCTAGCTGAATGCAGTTCAAGACTGCTCGGAAGTCGTCAGGTGTTCGATTTCAAGCTGCGCCTGAATACGCTTTAAAATACCGCTCTGCGCTTCTTCCATCGCCACGTGAATCGCATGGTAAAAGCCGACACTGTCCGCCCCGCCATGACTTTTTACGACAATACCGCGCAAGCCCAAAAAGCTGGCACCATTGTACCGACGCGGATCCAACCGTCTTTTAAATGCCTTCAATACCGGGAAAGCCCCCAGTGCCATCAACTTGGTCAACCAGTTACGCTTGAATTCCTGCGTCAGGAACTTGCCCATCATGTGCGCCAGGCCCTCAGTGGTTTTTAATGCCACATTACCGACGAAACCATCACAGACCACCACATCCGTCGTGCCTTTGAAAATGTCATCGCCTTCCACGTTGCCGTAAAAATTCAAATGACTGCCACGCAGCAATTCGGCCGCCTGCTTGGCCACTTCATTTCCCTTGATATCTTCGGAACCAATATTGAGCAAGCCAACGGTAGGATTAGGCTTATTGCTGATACAACTCACCACCATCGCCCCCATAATCGCAAACTGGTAGAGATGCTCGGGAGTACAGTCAGCATTGGCACCGAGGTCGAGCATAAACGTGCTGCCCTTCTCAGAAGGCAAGGTAGACGCAATGGCCGGCCTGTCGATGCCAGGTAAGGTTTTGAGCACAAAACGTGCAGTCGCCATCAAGGCACCCGTGTTACCAGCGCTCACGCAAGCTTGCGCCTCGCCGGTTTTCACCATATTGATTGCCACGCGCATGGAAGAATCTTTTTTATTCTTCATCGCGCTTTGCGGTGATTCATCCATGAGCACCACTTCACTGGCGTGATGCACGCGCAAACGCGGGCCAGGTGACACATGCAAAGCTTTTAATTCAGCTTCTACAGCATCTTGCAGGCCCACCAGAATGATATTGAGATTAGGATTTTCGTTCAAAATACGCACTGCCGCAGGCACAGTCACATGTGGACCGTGATCTCCTCCCATGGCATCAATGGCAATCACTACTTCCTGTGAATGCGCGTGTTGACCAGTTGTCATGTTATTTCCCAAATTTACTTTTTGACACCGCATTACTATCAAATAGCTCAGCTTGCACCAGAAAAGTAGAGGCTTACGCCAGATACACAAACGCCGCGCATTTTACTGCGCGGCGTGTTTTAAAGCTTGACGCTTTAATGCAGCGATTATTCGCCTTTAGCTGGCATCACTTTACGGCCACGGTAGAAACCGTTTGGGCTTACGTGATGACGCAAATGTACTTCACCAGTCGTTGGCTCAATCGCCAAAGGTGGGTTTGTCAAAAAGTCGTGGGAACGGTGCATGCCACGCTTGGACGGTGTCTTTTTGTTTTGCTGAACTGCCATTTATATACTCCAAAATCAAACCGCCACACCTCAGAGATTGAAGTTAAAGGGCAGTTATAAATAAACTTAAAATGCTACCTAATCCGCAATTATAAAATATTCCAGAGACAACTGCAAATAAATCCTGCAAATATCGCTTTTCATTTGCTTTTTTACACTTTTAGGCGCGGTCGATAGAACTATCAACAATCATTTATCCAGCTTCAACTGCTTGAGCGCCGCAAACGGATTAGGTTTTTCACCGGCAGATTGCTGCAAACTGACGCACGCTTCTTCATGCATCACCGCAATTGGCAAGGCCATCAACAACTCATCCTCAACCAATGACTCAACAGTCGTTTCGTCACCCTCTTCCAACCAATCCACCTGCTCATCTTCAAGCAGCGCCTCAGGCGGCTCATCACACAACGCAAACTCAAATTGCAAATCCAGCACTTGCGGCAACGGCGCAAAACAACGCTGACACACTAACGGCAACTCGGCTTGCACCTCCAAAAACAACATAGGCAAAGCAGTCTCACCAAAAAAACGTGGCGGTAAACCTTGCAATTGATAACGCACCCGCAACGCACTCAATGCAGCCGCATCATTCACACCCAATGCCTGCAAAGCTTCTTGCAAGCGCGGCAAGGCTGACAACACCAGCTCACCTTCACTGCTTTTTTGCTGCCGGGCCAGCTCCTGAAATCGCGTCATAACCGAACAAAACTCTCAATATCAATAAGCATGACACTATAGCAAACTCGGCTAATTTTGACGACCAGACACATGCCAGACAGCCACCAAAATGACGTTCCACTTTTTAAGACCTCGGTTTGTTGTTATAATGACGTCGCATCACGCGGCGCTCTTTTCATGGGCGCGCTCATGGTGCCGGTTTGCATAATCGGCCATCCGCTCAGGCGGCCTCGTTCATGCAAAACCACAACCAAACCAACTCAAAGCGCTTTAAATACAAGCAGTTGCTAACTAAATAAACGATTGAGTTACTAAAAGACTCTGTCCTTTTTTCTTGCTTTAAGGGTAATGTGTGTTTAAGAAAATTTTAGTCGCGAATCGCGGTGAAATTGCGGTACGTATTGTGCGCGCCTGTTCAGAAATGGGCATTAAATCGGTTGCGATTTACGCGGACGCCGATCGTCATGCCTTGCACGTCAAAAAAGCGGACGAGGCCTATAACATTGGTTCCGATCCAGTGGCAGGCTACTTGAACGCACACAACATCGTCAATATTGCCGTGGCTGCGGGCTGTGATGCCTTGCACCCTGGCTATGGCTTCCTGTCTGAAAATCCAGAGTTGGCTGAAGTCTGCGCACGCCGCGGCATCAAGTTTATCGGCCCAGAAGCCGACGTGATTCGCCAGATGGGTGACAAGATTCAGGCACGTAACGCCATGATCAATGCCGGCATTCCTTGCGTGCCGGGTAGCGATGGCAACCTGGAATCTCTAGATGCCGCTGTGCAACTGGCTAATAAAATTGGCTATCCGGTGATGTTAAAAGCCACCAATGGCGGTGGTGGCCGTGGCATTCGTCGTTGCGACAGCGAAAAAGAATTATTAAGTAACTATGACCGCGTCATTTCAGAGGCCAGCAAAGCCTTTGGTAAACCTGAAGTCTTCCTGGAAAAATGCGTTGTCCATCCCCGCCATATTGAAGTACAGATTTTGGCCGATGCACATGGCAATGTCATCCACTTGTTTGAGCGTGACTGTTCTATCCAGCGCCGTAACCAGAAGCTGATCGAGATTGCACCATCGCCGCAACTGTCACAAGCACAACGTGACTATATTGGTGGCCTGGGTGTGAAAGCAGCCAAAGCAGTCGGTTATGAAAATGCTGGTACGGTCGAGTTCCTGCTCGACTCTGACAATAATTTTTATTTCATGGAAATGAACACCCGCTTGCAGGTGGAACATACCGTGACCGAAACCATTACCGGCGTGGATATCGTACAACAACAGATTCGTGTCGCTGCCGGATTGCCGCTGCAATACAAACAAAGCGAAATCGCCTTCCGTGGTTTTGCCATGGAATACCGTATCAACGCTGAAGACCCGCAAAAAGATTTTCTGCCCAGCTTTGGTAAAATTACGCGCTACTACGCCCCAGGCGGTCCTGGCGTGCGTATGGATGCAGCTATTTACAGCGGCTATGTGATTCCGCCCTACTACGACTCCATGTGTGCCAAGCTGACCGTTTGGGCATTGGACTGGGAAGGTGTGATTGAGCGTGGTCGCCGCGCACTGAATGACATGGTCGTTTATGGTGTCAAAACAACGATTCCTTACTACCAGCAAATCATGCTGCACCCGGATTTCCGGGCTGCCGATTTCAACACCAGTTTTGTGGAGCAACATCCGGAGCTGACAGAATATGATGTTGGATTACCAAAAGAGTTGATGGCCGCAGCGATCGCTGCCGCGATTGCTGCCCACGAAGGCATTTGATTAACCGTATCGCAGATATTAAATTAATTAGATCGACAAGATTATGAGCAAAATACATGTCACCGAACTCGTTTTAAGAGATGGACACCAATCCCTGATCGCAACGCGCATGCGTACCGAAGATATGCTGCCGATTGCCAGCAAACTGGATGAGATTGGTTTCTGGTCCCTCGAAGCCTGGGGCGGTGCCACCTTTGACGCCTGCGTGCGCTTTTTGAAAGAAGACCCATGGGAGCGCCTGCGCAGCCTGCGTAAGGCATTGCCAAACACGCCGATCAACATGCTGTTGCGTGGCCAGAACTTGCTAGGCTATCGTCATTACTCTGACGATGTCGTGCATGCTTTCGTCAAACAGGCTGCTGACACCGGTGTCGATGTATTCCGTATTTTTGATGCGATGAATGACATCCGCAACCTGAAAACAGCGATCGAAGCCGTTAAGAACGTTAAAAAACATGCGATTGGCACCCTGTCCTTCACCACCAGCCCGGTGCATGACATCAATTACTTCGTCAACATGGCTAAAGAGCTCGAAGGCTTGGGTTGCGACAGTATTGGCGTCAAGGACATGGCAGGTTTGCTGACGCCAACCCTGGCGGGCGACTTGGTCAAGGCACTGAAAGCCGCCGTCAGCGTACCAGTTCATATGCATAGCCACGCCACCTCTGGTTTAGCCAGCATGGTGATGCTGAAGAGCGTTGAAAACGGCGTGGATATTATTGATACCTGTAACTCATCCTTCTCTGAAGGTGCAAGCCACCCGACCACTGAGAGCCTGGTGGCTGCTCTGAAAGGCACGGAGTACGACACCGGCCTCGATTTGGGCAAACTGCAGGAAATCACCGCTTACTTTAAAGAAGTACGCAAGAAATACTGGCAGTTCGAAAGCGAATTCACTGGCGTAGATACCCGCGTCCTGGTTAACCAGGTGCCGGGCGGCATGATTTCCAATCTGTCTAACCAGTTAAAAGAACAAGGTGCACTCAACCGTATGGATGAAGTGCTGGCTGAAATTCCTCGTGTACGCCAGGATCTGGGCTACCCTCCATTGGTCACACCGACCTCACAAATCGTCGGTACTCAAGCTGTATTGAACGTATTGACTGGCGGCCGCTATAAGTCCATCACTAACGAAGTGAAAAACTACCTGTTGGGCCAATATGGTAAGGCACCTGCTGCTGTGAATGCTGACGTGCGCAAACAGGCTGTAGGTGATGCAGAAGTTATCACCTGCCGTCCGGCAGACTTATTGCAGCCAGAAATGGTCAGACTGCAATCTGAAGCCGAGCGTTTTGCCAATAACGAACAAGACGTACTGACTTACGCCATGTTCCCGGATATTGGCCAGACCTTCTTGCAGGAACGCAATGCGGGCTCACTGCAACCAGAACCATTGTTAAGTAAAGAAGCCGTGACCCAGCAAACGGCGGCGGCACGCTACGCGCCTAACGAATTTAACATCACGCTGCACGGTGAAACCTACCATATCAAATTGACAGGTAGTGGCCACGCCGGTGAAGAGCGCAAGCCTTACTACGTCAAGGTTGATGGCATCTCCGAAGAAGTGTTTGTAGAAACGCTGAGCGAGATGGAAGTCAGCGGCGGTGGTTCTAACGGCGGCAAGAAAAAAGCCGTATCCGTGGCTGCCAGTGGCCGTCCACGCCCCAGCCACCCAGGCTGCGTCACTACCGCCATGCCAGGCACTATTGTCACAGTGAAAGTCAACGTTGGTGACAAAGTCAATGCTGGTGATGGCGTATTGGTGATCGAAGCCATGAAAATGGAAAATGAAATCCAGGCCAGCAAAACCGGCACGGTGGTAGCGATTCACGTTGCCAAAGGTGACAGCGTCACCCCGGACGAAACACTGATTGAAATTCAACCTGAATAATCCGGACAGACAGAAATCCCTGAAGCAATTCAGGGATTTTTGCTTTTAGCCCAGTGTGATCATGACCAAACCGCTCATTCTTGCCTCTTCCTCTCGTTATCGCCGCGAAGTACTGCAAAAGCTACATTTGCCATTTTCGTGTATTTCACCCGAGATAGATGAAACCCCACTCGATAGCGAGAGCCCTGAGCACACCTCGTTGCGCCTGGCCGAGGGCAAGGCACGTAAAGTGGCCGAGAGCCAGCCTGGTGCGTTGATTATCGGCTGCGACCAAGTGGCCACTGTCGATGGTTTGCAAATAGGCAAACCTGGCAACCACGAAAATGCGGTCAAACAGCTCACCATGCTCAGCGGCAAAGAAGTCATTTTTCATAGCGCCCTGTGCTTGTACGATAGTCACAGCCAGCACATGCAAGCGACTATCGTGCCCTACTTTGTGAAATTCAAAGCATTAACGCCCCTGCAAATTGAAACCTACTTACGCCTGGAGCAACCCTACGATTGCGCAGGCAGCGCCAAATCTGAGGGCATGGGCATCGCGCTGCTAGACTATATGCGCGGCGACGACCCCAATGCCCTGATTGGCCTGCCAGTCATTGCACTGGTCAATATGCTGCAACAAGCCGGAGTAGATGTATTATCTGCATCACGTACTTAACGCAAAATAAAGCCGTGTGTTAACTTTTTGAACGGCTGTTGCGTTATGTGAGTCTCAAGCGTACGCGCTTAATAACAACGAGAGGATCACCATGCGACTCAGCTCCTTACTGCTGTTTTCTTTAGGCAGTGTTTCCCTGTGCAGTACAACTATCGCTCAAGCAGAATCTAACACCGTCAGCCCGCAATCCGACCAGACCAGTGTCGCAGTCACCATCTACAATGAAGACCTGGCTCTTGTCAAAGACAGCCGCAAACTTAACCTAAGCAATGGTTTGTCTGCACTGTCATTCCGCGACGTGAGTGCACAGATCAAACCCGAAACCGCTTTGCTACGTAGCTTGCAACCAAACGCCAGCCTGCAAGTGCTGGAGCAGAACTTCGACTTCGATTTGCTCACGCCGCAAAAATTGCTGGAGAAATATGTCGGCCAGCAAGTCACCATCATCCGCACTAATCCCACTACCGGCGCTGAGACTGAAGAAGCTGCGACCGTGCTGTCAGCCCAGGATGGTGTGGTGCTCAAGATTGGCAACCGCATTGAAACCGGTATTCCTGGCCGCATCGTGTATCCCAGTGTACCCGGCAAACTCAAAGACCGGCCTACCCTGACCACACAAGTGCAATACAAAGGGGGCGAGCAATCCAGCCTCGAATTAAGCTACCTCACCGGCGGCCTGCAATGGAAGGCCGACTACGTGGCCGAACTCAGCAGCAAAGAAGATGCGATTGATCTCTCCGGCTGGGTCACGCTCACCAACACCAGTGGCACCGCTTATCCTAACGCCAAAGTACAACTGGTAGCTGGGGATGTGAACCGCGTACGCGAAGCCATCCGCCCTAAAACCATGATGATGCGCTCTGAAGCCATGGTCGCTGACGCCGCTATGCCATCAGAACAAGGCTTGCTTGAATACCATTTGTACACCCTGCCGCGTGCAACCACTATTGCCGAGAACCAGACCAAGCAAGTGGCCCTGCTCTCCGCGCAACATATCCCGGCACGTAAAGAGCTGGTATTAACAGGTGCCGATTACTACTATCAGGGCCAGTACCGTGACATGGAGAAAAAGCAAAAGGTACAAGTGTTTGTCGAGTTTGAAAATAAGGAAAGCAGCAAGCTAGGCCTGCCTTTACCCAAAGGCACCATGCGCGTGTATAAAAAGGATAACGATGGCACCGCCCAATTTGTTGGTGAAGACCAGATCGACCATACCCCGAAAAATGATACTGTGCGCCTTAAACTCGGCAATGCATTTGATGTCACCGCCGACCGCGTACAAACTGACTTTAAAAACCTGAGCAAACCAAATCAGTCGCAAGTCTATGAAAGCGCCTATGCCATCACCCTGCATAACGCCAAAAAAGAAGCGGTGACAGTGACGGTACAAGAGCCACTCAATGGCGACTGGAAAATCCTCAATGAATCACAGCCACATAAAAAAACCAGCGCGCACCAAGCCAGCTGGCAAGTCAATGTGCCTGCGGAAGGTGATGTAACGCTTAAATATCGTGTGCAGATGAAGTACTAAGCCACAACATCCAAGCGGTCTCAAAAAAAGCATTCTTGCAAAAGAATGCTTTTTTTATGCCCTGCATGGGATAATCCGGCTTTTAAAAACCTATCGATCATATTATGGCTGCCGGCACTTTATACTTTATCCCCGTCCCTCTCGCTGAAGGCACCACCCCGCAACAAGTGCTCCCGCCAGAAGTCGTGCAACGCATGCACAGCCTGCGCCACTTTATTGTCGAAAACGAAAAAACTGCGCGCCAGTTTCTAGCCGCCAGCGGCCACCCGGTACCTATCCGCGAATTAAACCTGTCAGTGCTCACTAAAGATACGCCGAGCAAAGACCTGGCTAAATTATTGCAACCCATACAGCAAGGCACTGACGTAGGATTAATGAGCGAAGCTGGCTGCCCAGGCATTGCTGACCCTGGCGCCGCACTAGCGGCAGTTGCACATCACAAAGGCATACGTGTGGTGCCTTTAATCGGCCCGAGCAGTTTGTTACTGAGTTTGATGGCCAGCGGCCTCAATGGCCAGCGATTTACGTTTTTAGGCTATTTGCCCAGCGATAAAAATGAGCGCATCAAAACCATCAAAGGCATTGAGTTTGACTCCAGAAAACAACAGGCCACACAGCTGTTTATCGAAACGCCTTACCGCAACCAGCATGTGCTGGAAGACCTGGTTGCCAACCTGCAACCGCTCACGCTGCTATGCGTGGCATGCAATATCACGGCACAAGATGAATTAATTGTAACTAAAACCATCGCCGACTGGAAAAAATCAGCGTTGCCGGATGTGCATAAAAAACCTACCGTATTTCTGCTGCTCGCAGCATAAACACACAAAAGCCCCGCACCAGGCGGGGCTTTTCACTACAAACGCGCCATCAGGCCGTACGGCGGCGAACCATAGCTGCCATCAAGCCAAACCCTGCCAGCAACATGCTGTAAGTATCAGCCTCAGGCACTGCCGTCGTTGGCGTCATGGTTACCCAGTAAACGCCCAAACCATTGTTTTGATAAGCCTGAAAAAACGGAAAAGTCACTAATACCTTGCCATAGTTACCTGCATCCGTTTTAACCGCAAATACTGAGTTAGCCGTGAGCAAATTCCCTACATCGCCACCGCTAATGCCAGTGGCAGAGTAAGTCAGCGTCTCAAGGTCACTCACGGTCAATGCATTAAAACTCAAACCACCAACACCTATTTGGCCGACATAAGCGAGTTGAGCCGTTGAATAAGGCATCAATACGCGGCTCGTCGCCGTAATTTGCTCCCACCAGACATCTGCACCAGGACCAGTTGTTAATGACCCGGCATCCAAATCGAATAAATAAGTACCCGGAATCACCGCCACACCCTCTGAAACAGACGCAGCCTGTGCACTGGTGGCAACACCACTCGCCATGGCTAAACCCAGCAACGCAGCTGCCATGCGCTTGTATGAATGTTTAAACAATTTCATCTTCACTCTCCAAATTAACAATAAAAGTCCATCATTATTAACTTATTTTAACATTATTTGCAATGAGTTAATTAGAAAGAAGCCGTGTACGTGACTTGAGCGTGGCTTAAATGCTAAAAAGCCTTATCATCAACAAGGCTTTTTTAGAGTAGATCATCTATACGATGCGCTATCGGTTTAGTCCCACGGTCAGAATCGAACTCTTCTGATGCCACTAATCTCCTGATTAAGCGCCTCTTGCGAAAGCTGATCATAATGGCTTTGCGCCAGCAGTACCTGTTCGATATTCGCTTCTGACCATACGCGCAATGCAGCCAGTAAACCTACCAGCGTGTTACCCAATGGCGTAATCGTATACTCCACTTTTGGTGGCACGGAGGGGTAAATCTTACGAGCTACCAAGCCGTCACGCTCCAATCCTCGCAATGTTTGCGTCAGCATCTTTTGTGAAATACCGCCGATCTCACGCTGCAAAGTACTAAAACGTTTGGTTTCATTCTCTAGCAGACCTAACACCAGCACCGTCCATTTATCCGCAATCCGGTTCAACATCAAGCGCGTCGGGCACTCTGCCTGATAGGCATTCCAGCTAGGTGCAATCTGCAATGGTTGTTCAATCTCTTCAAGCATAGCCACTCCCTTTGCATCCAAGGCCAATTCAATGAATATCAATTACAAAAGTTACTTTAAGGTGCCTACTTACTAAAAGTAACCATAGAAATTATCATGCGCAACACCTCTACCACGCAAGCATTTTTTAACCATAAAAGGAAACGCAATGAAGCTATTTAAACCCCTGCTTACCGCTTTGCTATTCACCACCCTGTTAACGAAAGGAAACCTCACCATGGCACAAGACCAAACTCAACAAAATAAACAACTGCTAGCAGATTTTGCCCAGGACGTTTTTGTTAAAAAAGACCTGAGCCAACTGCCTAACTACATACAGCCAGGCTATATTCAACACAACCCGCTCGTGCCACAAGGTTTAAGTGGATTTAAACAGTTTTTTGACGACTGGTTTAAAGCCGTCCCTGACTGGCACTATCAACTGGAAAAACTGGTGGCTGAGGGCGACACCGTGTGGGCCTATGGCGTGTATTCCGGCACCCAGCAAGGTGACTGGTTAGGCATTCCTGCTACGGGAAAGCATTACCGTATTTATGCCGTAGATATTTTCAGGATAGAGAATGGTAAGCTCGCAGAGCATTGGGATGTGCTGGATGCTTACGGCCTATTCAAACAACTGGGCGTGATTCAGTAGCAATCGCACTCACCTATTCAATAAAGCCTATCCCGCATAGGCTTTATTACTATTGAATCATTGAATGAAGCCAACAATTACAGCAATATCAAATACCGTATAAAAAAGCATTCTTGCACGAGCATGCTTTTTTATTACCCGTCATGGGATAATCCAGTTTTGTATATTGCTCAATATCGTTGGCAGCCGTAGTTTTATATTCACCTGATGTTGAATCCCTGATTCCACCTCTGCTGCCAAGCTTCCAAGTAAGTGGTTGACATGTCAGACCAAGAAACCAGGCGCATCGCACATATTGATATGGATGCTTTTTTTGCATCCTGTGAATTGTCTCGCTACCCGGAGTTGAAAGGCTTGCCTATGGTGGTGGGCGGGCGTTCCTCACATGCGCCACGGATCAGGGAAGATGGCATACGGGAGTTCTCGCGCCTACGGGATTATGCAGGCCGAGGAGTGTTGACTACGGCCACCTACGAAGCGAGAGCGCTGGGCCTCAACTCTGCCATGCCAACCATGCAAGCAGCCAAACTCGCACCCGATGCAATTTTGTTGCCCGTCAATTTTGAGCTGTATCGTCACTATTCCCGGCTGTTCAAAGAAGCAATTCGGAGTGTCAGCCCCCAAGTAGAGAATATCGGCATTGATGAGGTCTATGCCGATGTATCGACGCTGCCAGAAGACGCTCACGAAATTGCCCAACGGCTAAAATCAGCCGTATTTGCCGCCACTGGTCTCACCTGCTCAGTCGGTATCGCACCGAATAAACTATTGGCAAAGTTATGCTCTGAAATGCAAAAACCAGACGGCATCACTGTAATCACCATCGCAGATATCCCTGCCCGTATCTGGCCGATGCCCGCAAAAAAGATCAATGGTATAGGCCCCAAGGCCAGCGCAAAACTCGAATCACTAGAGATTAAGACCATAGGGCAGATTGCAGCCATGAGCGAAGCCTGGCTTGTTGAACATTTTGGCAAGAGTTATGGCCGCTGGTTGTATCAAGTATCGCATGGCCAGGACGAGAGGCCCGTCGTGACTGAAAGCGCGCCAGTCTCCATGAGCAGGGAAACCACGTTCGAGCGCAATTTGCACCCGGTGCGAGATAAACCAGCCCTGAGTCAGGCATTTACCCAGCTATGTGAGCGTGTCGCCAGCGATTTGCAGCAAAAAGGCTATGCCTGCCGCAAGATCGGTATCAAACTGCGTTTTGATGACTTTAAGACGGTTACGCGCGACCTGACACTCCCAACACCTATCAGCGATGCAAGATCATTGCGGCAGTTTTCTGGAAAATGCCTGAAAAGGATAGATTTAGATAAAAAGATACGATTGTTAGGCGTGAAAGCCAGTGGTCTGGTGCGAGCTGATAGCCTGGCTCATGCCGATTCAGCGCAATTTACGCTTGATTTCACCTTTGAAGAATAAAGCGCTTTCAATTCAATCCACGATGGCTATTGTCCCCGCATAAACATCTTGTCCAGGTCGCCCAGACTCACCTGAAACCAGGTGGGTCTGCCGTGGTTACACTGCCCGCTTCTTTCAGTCACTTCCATATCCCGCAGCAATGCGTTCATTTCAGTGATCGTGAGTTGCCTATTGGCCCGGACGGCGGCGTGGCAAGCCATGGTGCCCAAGATTTCATTTTGCCGTTCGAGCATGACACGGCTGGCGCCGTACTCATTTAAATCGCGAAGCACCGCCCGTGCTAGGGCAACGGCATCCGCCTCTCTCAGCATGGTCGGCACGGCACGGATGGCGATGGTTGTTGGTGACAAGGTAGCGAGGTCAAAACCGAGCTGTTGCAAAGTATCGCTGCCATTGAGGCTTTGCAGGGTAGCGATTTCAACCTTCTCCGCATAAAAACTGATGGGAATCAGCAGAGGTTGCGTCGCAATCGCCTGTTCGCTCAGGGCGTTTTTCAGGCGCTCATACATAATGCGCTCATGCGCAGCATGCATATCAACAACAACCATACCCTGCGCATTTTGAGCGAGGATATAAATGCCATGCAATTGGCCCAATGCAAAGCCCAACGGGTATTGTTGTGGCACTTCGCTTGTTGCTTGAATTAAATCGGCGACAGGCATTTCCTGCAAACCGACAGAAGAATGACTTTCTTCCATATTCTCAGCCGTTGCCGCAGGTTTTAAATCACCATAGAGCTGGCCGTAAAACTGCTGCGCCAACGCGGTACCATTGCTCACACTTGGCTGGTAATTGCCACCAAACGCCGGGCGACTTTGCAAAGGCATTTCGACCTGTTCACGTGGCATATTAAAAGCGGGGGCATTACCAGGCCGAAACGGGTTAAACGGCGCTTGCACGGGCTGGCTAGCCTGAATTTCGGCCGAGGTTTTACCCAAGGCTTTGTGCAGGCTATGGAAAATAAAGCGATGCACGGCTTGCGACTCGCGGAAGCGGACTTCGGTTTTGGCCGGGTGTACGTTGACATCCACCAGTGATGGATCGAGCTCTAAAAACAGCACGAACGCTGGATGCTTGTCACCATGCAGCACGTCCTGATAGGCTTGTTTAATGGCGTGGGCGATCAGTTTGTCGCGTACGAAACGGCCATTCACAAACACATATTGGCTATCGCGGCTGTGACGCTGGTAAGTCGGCGACGCCGTCATGCCCCACAGGCGCAAACCACCGCTCTCTTCTTCCAGCCAGACGCTTTGCGCCGCAAACTCACTGCCTAGCACGTCGGTGATGCGTTGTTGTGGTGTATTGGCCGCCAGGCGCGTAATCGCCTTGCCATTATGCTGCAATAAGAAGCTGACATTGGGCCGTGACAAAGCGACACGGGTAAACGCATCTTCGCAATGGCCAAACTCGGTGTTTTCAGTTTTAAGGAATTTGCGCCGGGCCGGGGTGTTAAAGTACAAATCATGCACTTCTACGATCGTGCCTGCATCCAGTGCGGCCGGGCTCACGGCCTGCCCTTGCGTGCCTTCAGCGGCAATTTGCCAGGCATGGCTGGCCGCTTGCTGGCGGCTAGTCAACACGGTACGTGAGATTGAGGCAATACTTGCCAGCGCTTCCCCCCTAAAACCCAAACTACCCACTTGCTCCAGGTCTTCCAGGCTTTGAATTTTGCTGGTGGCATGCCGCGTAAGTGCAAGTTCTAGCTCGTCTTTGGCAATACCATGGCCATTGTCCGTCACTTTGAGTAACTTCATGCCGCCTTGCTGTAGGGCTACCTGCACTTGCGTGCTGCCTGCGTCAACGCTGTTTTCCAGCAATTCTTTGAGCGCCGAGGCTGGGCGCTCGACCACTTCTCCAGCAGCAATTTGTGAAATGAGTTGGTCAGGCAGTAGTTGGATTTTCATCCTGCCATTTTAAACCGTTTGGTAGAATGACTGCATGTTCGCCAACGAATTTCAGCAATATTTATCCCGCTTTACGCTCGCCCGCCAGTTGGGTCGCCAGCATCACTTTTACGTGGGCCCGACCAATTCTGGTAAAACCTACCAGGCGCTTGAGACCTTACGCCAGGCTGCGTCTGGCGTTTACCTGGCGCCATTACGCTTACTGGCGATGGAAGTCCGCGATCGCCTGATGCAGGCTGGCATACCGTGTAACCTGGTCACTGGCGAAGAGCGTGTGATGGTGGCAGGTGCCAAACATACGGCCTCGACCATTGAGATGTTGCGGCCAGATATGGCGGTAGAGGTCGCTGTGATTGATGAAATCCAGATGCTGATGGATCCGGATCGTGGCAGCGCCTGGACCGCCGCACTGGTGGGTGTGCCAGCCAAACAGGTATTTATCTGTGGCGCCAATAGCGTGACAGAAAGCTGCACACGTGTGCTGGGCGCCTTAAATGAGCCTTACACCCTCACCCACTTGCAACGCATGACACCGCTGCTGATTGAAGACCACAGTATTTGCGGTGCACGCTACCACGCGGCCAAATTACACAAGGCCCTGCAACCCGGCGATGCGATTATCGCCTTTAGCCGCAAAGATGTGCTGACACTCGCAGCACGCATTCGCCAATGGGGCTTGAGCGTTGCCACCATTTATGGCGCACTATCGCCAGAAGTCCGTCGCGGCGAATCTGCCCGCTTTGCCAATGGAGAAGCGCAAATACTGGTGGCAACAGACGCCATTGGCATGGGTCTCAACCTGCCTATCCGCCGCGTGATTTTTGCCAATATTCATAAATTTGACGGTGTCGCCCCACGCCCGCTCAACGCCACCGAAATGCGCCAGATTGC
Organism: Methylophilus sp. 'Pure River'; assembly: GCF_046765995.1. Lineage (NCBI taxonomy): Bacteria > Pseudomonadati > Pseudomonadota > Betaproteobacteria > Nitrosomonadales > Methylophilaceae > Methylophilus > Methylophilus sp. 'Pure River'. The sequence goes on from NZ_JBKOUE010000005.1 coordinate 123,420, forward strand.
GGGTCGAGCAGGCCGCCACGGCCTTTATGACACCGGCTATGTAACGGTACTGGAAGATGACGAGCAATGGCATTTGCAAGCCATGCTGCAAGTCGACGATACCGTGCCGCCGTTTGCACTACCTATTGCGCTAGGCGGTGGGGATATTGAAACTTTAAGCCAGCAAATCCCGACCTGGCGGCTGGCTGAGTGTGTGGAGTATTTGCACAACCAATACGCCAGGCAACACGACCAACAGCACTTGCAATGGCAAGTCACCGCATTGCAGTATCAACAGGCATTACTGATAGATGAAATTGCGCCTACACTCAGCATGCGCGATAAATACCGCCTCATGTGTGCACCGCTGGCGATACAAGTGCCGATTGCAAGGGATTATTTTATGCAATGTGTCACCGCTGTCGCCACGCAACAACCGCGGTCGTTACCTAATATGCCGGATTGGCTGAATGGACAACAGGCACAATACCTGGAGCAGGCCGAGTTGATTTGCCAGCATTTGAGCTTGTATAGCTGGCTGTCGTATCAGTATCCACAGGTTTTCCCGGATAGAACGTTGATTGATGATGCGAGGAAAAAGCTGAATGCGTATATCAGCAGAGCGTTGCGGGTACAGGCGGGATATGGGAAGACGCAGCGGGAGGCGGAGTTGGCGCAGTATCGTTAAAAAAATGGCAGCATACTGTCAGATTGCTTTTCGCTTTCACAGCGAGTTACTTTTCTTTGCTTGCACAAAGAATAAGTAACCAAAAGAAATGCACCCCAACTTCCGCTTGTTTCCTGTGCTACTCGAATTGCCGGGCGTCCATCGAAACTCGCCCTGACAAGCCACACACATCGTGGCTTGTTGCGGAGCTCGGACAGCCGATGGCCGACAACTCCCGGCAACCCTGCGTTGCTCGGCGCGGCAGATGGGAATCCCGAACACCAACTGAGCGCAACGGTTGGTGATTTAAATAAACGAATCTGGCTTTCTAGCTTTCCAAGTTTCTACGCAGCTAGTTTGACGAGATCAATCCCATTCCATCACGCTGAGTAGCGGAGACAAAACAAGGGAGAAGGGAGCGACTGTTTGAGCACCGCGGCAGCTTGCGTCGTGTGCAAGCTGCTAGGGCGAGTTTCGTGACCGCTTGTTTTGTTGAGCAACGCAAGGGAGCCGAAGGCCGTGATGGCTGGGTGTCTTCCTCTTTGGTTACTTTCTGGGGGACAAGCACCAGAAAGTGACTCGCCAACAGGCGAAAAAGTACCTCCCAATCATTGAATGACCTTATAAAGCAATCACATCAAACTTACTTCTTAGCAAACGAAGGATTCGTCGCCACGTACGACTTCACACCCGATAGAATGGCATTCACCAACTTATCCTGGTAACCATCATCATTCAACCTCGACTCTTCATCCGGGTTACTGATAAACGCCGTTTCTACCAGAATGGACGGAATATCTGGTGATTTCAGCACCGCAAACGCAGCCTGTTCCACGTATTTGGAATGCAGGGTATTGATTTTGGCAATACGCCCCAACACTGCCTTACCCATGCGAATACTGTCGTGAATGGTCGCGGTTTGTGATAAATCGAGCAGAGTACGCGCCAGGTCCATGTCGCGTGTATCCAGCGAGACACCACCGATCAAGTCCACGGCGTTTTCTTTTTTCGCCAGGTAGCGCGCGCCAGCACTGGTAGCGCCGCGTTCGGATAATGCAAACACCGATGAGCCTTTGGCCGTACTATTGACGAAAGAGTCGGCGTGGATGGAAATAAACAGGTCAGCTTTGGCGGCACGGGCTTTTTTCACACGGTCACCCAAGGGCACAAAATAATCACCATCACGGATTAAAATCGCCTGCATATTATCTTCGGCATCTATCTGCTGCTTGAGCTTACGCGCAATCGCCAACGTGATGTTTTTTTCATGGCTGCCATTGGCGCCCCTTGCACCAGGGTCTTCGCCACCATGGCCGGCATCAACAGCAATGGTAATCAGCTTTTGGCCGGGCTTGGCTTGTTTCGGTTTATCAGCAACGACAGGTTTTTCTACTAGCTTTTCACTATTCGCCGTAGCGGCTGGCGCTTCACTCGCAGGCTCTTTGGCTGCCGATGGCGGGGTCGCCGGTTCAGCTGCCTTTTCTTCGCTATTGGCTGGCGGAACTTCTTGTAACTGCTTTGATGGCGTCAATACAGGTGTCGCGACCGCAGGCTCTGCATTACCAGTTGCTGGCGCAATACTAATGGCCAGGCGTTGTTGCGAACTGCCTGCATTCATATCAGTCACCAATGGCTTGATGTCGGACTTGATATCGAATACCAGGCGGGTAGTATGCTCAGTAAATGGTGCAATACGGATTTTGGATAAATAAGGATGCTGAGCATCCAGTTGAAATGACAAGGCTTTAAGTGTGGGGCTGATCGCCACAGCATCCATATCAATGACCACGCGGAACGGATTATCCAGTGTGAATACGCGGTATTTGACTTGCTGATCTAACAGCAATTCCACCTGCACCTGGCTACCATGCTGTTGCAGGTTAGCCAGAATCACTTCAGCGGCGTGCGCCACGCCAATGACAGAACACACGGCTGTGAGCAGCCATAAGGTTAAAATCTTGCGCATTACTGGCATAGTCCTTCCAACGCCAGCGGTTGCTGACTGCTGATATGCAGCACGCGGCCGTGCGGCAAAATATCAAATCGAATCTCTATATCGGCTTGTGGCAATACCTGCTCGGCACGCTCAGGCCACTCAACCAGGCAAATACTGTCGGCATTGAAATAATCCCGGAATCCGGCAGCTTCCCACTCCTCGGGATCCTGAAAGCGGTACAGGTCAAAATGGTAACATGAAGCAATGGCCAGATTATAGGGTTCGACGATGGTATAAGTCGGACTCTTGACCTTGCCGATATGACCCAGCGCGTGCAAAATGCCGCGCACCAGCGTCGTCTTTCCCGCCCCGAGGTCGCCATGCAGGTAAATCACCTGCCCTGGCTTCAACTGGGTCGCCAACACCCCGGCTGCATGCACAGTCGCTGCTTCGTCTTTTAAAATCTGTGTAGAATACGTTTCTGTCATGTCACATCAATCACATCCTGTCCCCATTCAACTGCCTGATGACCAAGCTGCCGCACAGATGGCAGCGACCATCAAAGGCTGGGCGCGAGAACTGGGGTTTGGCAGTATAGGCATTACCGATACAGACCTTTCAGCCGCTGAGCCAGAATTTTTAAACTGGCTGGACAAACAATACCACGGCGACATGGATTATATGGCAAAACATGGCACCAAGCGAAGCCGCCCGACAGAATTGGTGCCCGGCACGCTGCGCGTGATCTCGGTCAACCTGAATTATCTGCCTGAAGGAGCTGCCGATGGCTGGCAGATACTGGAAAGCCCGGACAAAGCCTATGTCGCCCGCTATGCCATGGGCCGGGATTACCACAAGGTCATGCGGCAGAAATTGCAGCAACTGTGTACCCGCATCACCGAAACCTATGGTAGTTTTGAATACCGCGTGTTTGCGGACAGCGCGCCTGTGCTGGAGGTCGCCCTGGCGACCAAGGCTGGCGTCGGCTGGCGCGGCAAGCACACTCTGTTACTCAACCGGCAACAGGGTTCATGGTTTTTCCTAGGTGAAATTTATACCAACCTGCCCTTGCCCATAGACCCGCCAACAAGCGCGCACTGTGGCAGTTGCTCAGCCTGCATTGATATCTGCCCTACCCGCGCCATTGTGGCGCCTTATGAGCTGGATGCCAGGCGCTGCATTTCCTACCTGACAATTGAATACCAGGGTAGTATTCCTCTGGAGTTACGCCCATTGATAGGTAACCGTGTCTATGGATGTGATGACTGCCAGCTGATTTGCCCGTGGAACAAGTTTGCCGTCAACAGTCAGGAAACTGATTTTGCCGTGCGCAACGGACTGGATAGTAGTGATTTAGTGGATTGTTTTGCCTGGACAGAGGCTGAGTTTCAAGCGCGCATGGCGGGGAGTGCCATTTACCGCATCGGCTATACCCAATGGCTGCGCAATGTCGCTATCGGGCTGGGCAATGCGACGAGTTCTGCAGCCGTCGTTGCCGCCTTAGAGGCACGGCAAGACGATAGCAATGCCCTTGTCAGGGAACATGTTGCCTGGGCATTGGCACAACACCAGCAAAAAGCGAATTAAACCGCCAATGGCGTCGTCGCCAGTAATGCGGCACCCAGCATGCCCGCAACGTCGCCCGAGCGCGTCGTATGCACCTTGATCTTACCGCGCAACACCGGAATCAAATCGTGCGTCAGCCGTTGCTCAAATGTAGCTGATATCAATGGCCAGGCCGCCACTACACCGCCGCCAATCAGCACATTTTCCACATCTACCACCTTAAGCACGCTGGCCAGCATTTGCGCCAGTTTACTACCCGCATCGGCATATACTGCCTGGGCATGAATATCGCCTTGATCAGCAGCCACCGCTATCGCATGGGCTGTCAATGTTTGTCCTGTGAGGTCAGCATAGGCCTGGCTGATCCCCGTGGCAGAAGCATATTTTTCAACACACCCCTGGTTACCGCAGCCACATAAACGCCCCTCAGGCACGACAATAATATGGCCTGCCTCCAACGCGTAACCATGGTGCCCCGCCCACACCTTGCCATTCACCACCAGCCCGGCACCTACGCCGGTGCCCAGACCGATATAAAGCAAACCACCTTCTGGCTGGCCTAATTGGCAATACTCGCCATAAGCGGCTGCATTGGCATCGTTTTCAACGCGGACCTTGATACCCAGCAACTCAGTCAGGTCACGGCCCAGATTGACATCCCGCAACCCCGGCAAATTTGGCGACTGCGCCAGCGTGCCAGTTTGCGGATCAATAAAACCAGGAAAACCGATACCGATGGATTGAATGGCTGGATATTTGTTAAGTAACGGGCGAATGGCGTCTGCCGTTACCTGCAAAATGGTTTGCCAGGCCTGTGCAGGCGGATATTGTTTACAAATGGCGGAATAGTTGGCCTGAAAGCGCGTTTCTTCAACCAGCACCAGGTCGGAAAACACGCCCAGGCGTAAATTCGTCCCGCCTACATCTAACCCCAATCGATACACAGCACTTGCTTCAGGCATGCACGCGGTCACTTTCTTCTACTAATTGTCTGAAAGACTGAAGTTTATCATCGCTTAACTGAGCCCATTGCATGCGCCAGGCCCAATTGCCCTCTATGGTGCCTGGTGTATTCATGCGTGATTGGCTGTCTAGTGCCAGGATATCCTGCATGGGCACAATCGCCAGGCTGGCAACGCTATGAAAAGTAAGTTGCATCAATGCCATAGGCATCTCTGCCGACGCATGATCGGAATGCTGGTTTAAATAGTGCTGCACGTGGTTGCGCACATGCTCTGGCGCGCTTTGATACCAGCCTAGCGTGGTGTCGTTATCATGCGTGCCGGTATAAGCGACACTGTTTTCTTCAATATTTTCTGGTAAATAAGGATTATCCTCACCCCCCCCAAACGCGAATTGCAGGATTTTCATGCCGGGCAAATCAAATGCATGGCGCAAGGCATCGACTTCATCCGTGATGATGCCCAAATCTTCAGCCACCAGGCTCAGGTGTGGAAATGTCTCGGTAATCGCTTGCAGCAAGGCATGCCCAGGTGCTTCCTGCCAGGTGCCGTTGATGGCAGTGGGTTCCAGTGCAGGAATCTCCCATGCGGCCTGCAAACCGCGGAAATGGTCGATACGCAATACATCAAACAATTGCGCCTGGGTATCAATACGCCCCAACCACCAGGCAAAGCCATCATCCTGCATCACCTGCCAGTCATAGTGCGGATTACCCCAGCGCTGGCCGGTTTCAGAGAAATAATCGGGCGGCACCCCGGCCACGACCGTCATATTAAGCTCGGCATCCAGCTTGAACCACTCGGGATGCGCCCACACATCCACGCTATCGTAAGCAACAAAAATCGGGATATCGCCAAACAGCTTGATGCCGCGCTGGTTGGCATAGGATTTAAGTTGCGCCCATTGTTGAAAAAACACGTATTGGGTGAATTTAATCAGAGTCAGTTGTTCCTGGTGCGTAGCGGTAAAGGCCTGCAGGGCCAGTACATCGTGTAAACGATACGCCTCCGGCCATTGCTGCCAGCTTTGCTGTGCATGCTGCTCGCGCAAGCTCAAAAACAAGGCAAAGTCTTCCAGCCAGTAATGCTGTGTCTGGCAAAAGCGGGCAAAGCCTGGCCAGCTAAAACCGCGGCCATCAGTTTTAGATGCGTTGCTACCAGACTGCACACGTGACATGATTTTGGCCATCAACGACGGCAATGGCAGATCAATCTCGTCTGGCTGGCACCAGCCCTCTTGCAGCAACTGCCTGGGGCTGATCATGCCGGTGTGTCCGGCATGCGCCGAGACGCTTTGATAAGGCGACTGGTCGCCGTGTGGCTGGTTGACTGGCAAGGTTTGCCAGATGGCCACGCCCATTTCTACCAGTTTATCGACGAAACGATAGGCATCCGGACCAAGGTTGCCTTCAGGTAATGAAGTGATGTGCAGCAACACACCTGCTTGTCTAGCTTGCATCATGAGATTGGCATTCAGAAAAAATAAAATCGGTCAGGACTGTCCGCGGCGCATAGTGCCTGCATTTTCGGCGTCACCACCACCCAGGCTAATGGGTTGCGACAAATGCGCTGGCGGCGTCAGGCCCAGCAACTGGTAGAGGTTACTCAGGTTGCGGCGATATAGCTGGTCAAAACTTTGTACGCTCTGCGCGTTGTTGTAATCGCCAAACCACCAGAACCAGTCAGAGCCTTCACACAAGGCCAATTGCTGCTGGCATTTCTCTTTGGCAGTGGCAGACAACTCATGCACATGCTGGTCATATTGCCGTTTAGCTTCGCACAACAAATCCCAAGCTCGGTTTTTCGCCGCTTCACCTATCCAGGTACTAAACGTGCCATAAACCCAACTTCCGGCACAAATATCATTGAGCAACCTGGGCTCTGGCAATTGCTTGGCTTGCTGCATGACCAGCACATCACTAAACGTGGTCATCTGAATGGCATCATGCGTCGCCAGAGCTTGGTAAAGCTCCTGCAAAAAGTAAAAACCGTTGTAAGGGTAGTATTCCCAGGCATTTTCGCCATCCAGAATCACACTGACCACCGGCGTCTCATCTTCGCTGTGGGCAAGAATATGTTCCAGCGACTGCACAAAATCATGCACAGCTTCACTGGCATATTGCTTGGAATACTCAAAACCTATTTTGTCTGACAGATGATCGTCACGGAAAAAGCACACAATGTCTTGTTGGCCATTGGTCACCTTATAGGGCTGATAGAGATAATCCTGTGCCTGCTCATGTGCCAAGCCTAATTTGCGCAGGCTATTGGCCAGTACGCCTTGCCCGGTGGCGGCCCAAGCTACGCCCTCCTCGGCTAGCAACGAAAGCGATGCATGTGAAACAGCCCCTTCGGCAGGCCACATGCCAGCCGCTTTTTGGCCAAAGATTTTTTCATGGTAACGCTGGGCGGCCTCCACATGCGCAATCGCCCGTGTATAGCCATCAGGATAGTTAGATGAATGCGGCAATGGCGCTTCTGGCATGGCATCGCGCGTACTTTTCAAATCTATAAGCAAGGGCAAAATCGGATGATAGTAAGGCGTGGTAGACATCTCGATTTGGCCTTTTGCCAACAAGGCCTGGTAGCGCGGCAAAATCCCTTGCAGGGTTTCGCTAATCACGCCCAGCAATGCCTGGCGCTCCTGTAGCGTAAACAGCAAGCCTTTTTGCATCAGCGCCTGCACGGTTTTGTTTTTGCGCCGCAAACCCTCACCCGTCCACGCCAGGTGGTACCAGACCAGCAAGTCCGCTTTATATTGCGCAGAAAGATAATGAAACTGGCCGCTTTGCATGATAGGCGCTACCAGTTCGTACAACTTCAACAGGCGCTGGTAATGCGGAAACGGGCTCAGCATCTTTTCATGGTGTGCCTTGAAGCAACTATCTACAATGAGTTGGCATTCGGCATCGGTAATATTCTCCAGATCCGGGTTAGCCAGTAAACGCAACAAAGGGTCACGCCATTCACCCGTGCGCGACTGTTCGGCATAATCCTGCAATTGCTCGACCAAAATGGGCACAAAATTGAAACTCACCCTAGCCGCTTTATTCTGCTCCAGGTGGTAAGCCATATCGCTGTAGTCTTTAAGTGCGTGCAAATAGGTCCACGGCAGCACATACTCGCCGGTGACCAGGTCACGATAGTCAGGTTGATGCATGTGCCAATACAGATTTAACAGCAATTTTTTATCGGACATCCCTCAACCTCTTTTCCATCGTTACCTCACTCACATTGACGCTACTTCACACGGTACAAATCCTGCCCCAACATGTCTGGTGTTACCAGGACAATGCCTTTTTCAGACACATAAAAGCGCTTCCTGTCGCGCTCCAGGTCCACACCAATATGCATACCCGCCGGAATCTCGCAACCACGGTCAATCACGGCATTACGCATGACCACGCCTTCATTGATTTTGACTTTAGGCAACACAACAGCGCCATCCAGATCAGAGTAATCCGCCACATGCACGCCTGAAAACAACACTGAGTTAGAGACACATGAACCGCTGATCAGGCAACCACCAGATACCAGTGAGTCTGTTGCCTTGCCGGTACGTCCTTCGTCTTTAAACACGAATTTCGCCGGTGGTAATTGCTCCTGGTAAGTCCAGATTGGCCAGTCACTGTCATACAAATTAAGCTCAGGGATCACCTTGGTCAGCTCCATATTGGCTTCCCAATAGGCATCAATCGTTCCGACGTCGCGCCAGTAATAATTATCGCTTTGCGCACCGACACAACTATCGACAAAACGATGCGCCTGCACTTTATATTTTTTGATGATATAGGGGATGATATCCTGGCCAAAATCGTGGTTGGATTTACGGTCGTAAGCATCCCTGATTAATTGCTCATACAGAAACTTGGCGTTAAACACATAAATACCCATGCTGGCAAAAGCCACTTCAGGGTTATTCGGCGTCGGCTTAGGATTGGCCGGTTTTTCGTCAAACGCCACCACGCGGTCAGTACTATCTACCTCCAGCACGCCAAAGCCTTTGGCGTCTTCCAGCGGCACGTTAATGCAGGCAATGGTCATATCCGCATTACTGCGGGCATGCGTGGCCAGCATTTTGCCGTAGTCCATTTTATAAATATGGTCACCTGCGAGCACCAGAATGTATTCGCCACCATTTTCGCGTAACAAATCAATGTTTTGGTATACGGCATCTGCCGTACCTTTGTACCATTCTTCACCTAAGCGCTGCTGGGCCGGAATAATATTGACGTACTCATTAAACTCACCACGCAAAAAGCCCCAGCCACGCTGCACGTGCTGAATCAGGCTTTGTGCCTTGTATTGCGTGGCAACATTGATGCGGCGGATGCCGGAGTTGATGCAATTAGACAGCGGGAAATCGATAATTCGGAACTTGCCGCCAAACTGCACTGCAGGCTTCGCTCGCCAATCAGTCAGGTTTTTCAAGCGGCTACCGCGGCCACCGGCCAGGATAATCGCGACGGTATTTTTGGTCAGGTTACTGATAAAGCGGTCAGAAGGACGTTCTTGCCGCCGGTTGCTTTTACGACGTTCGATAAACTCTGCTGCTTGAGACATGATGCTGTTCCTGTTTTTCTGATCCTGAAAATCAGCCCGAAGTCATGCGCAGCGATGTGAGTTTCGGTAGAGACGACACAACGCTTGGTAACCGCAGGTCCGACACCCACAGTCTGCATGATAATTCGGGTAAAGACAACGATATTTTCAGTGATAAATGACGTAAATCTTAACTTTTTTTGATAGGATTGAGGCTAGTCAAATGGACATTGCTAGCATGACAGTCAAACCTTCAGCCACTCACCATCCAGACACCTTGCACCTGCAGCGTATTCTAGACGCGACCCACCACAACCCTTTTGAATACCTGGGTGTGCACGCAGATAGCCAGCAAAGTACGTGGCATGTGCGCGTTTTTCTACCGAATGCCGAAAAGGTGTGGGTCAGGATTAATGATGCCTGGCAAGCCATGACACTCAAGCATCCACAAGGCCTGTTTCTTTACACATCAACCACAGCTGTCAACACACCTGCCTGCCTCAAAATACAGCCACACAAACACACTGACAGTTATGAAACTATCGACACCTACAGCTTAGGCAGCACGCTATCTGCAGATGACCTACACCTGTTTGCCGAAGGTAGATTATTTGAGGCTTACAACACGTTGGGGGCCATCCCCATGACAGTCAATGATGTGCCTGGCGTCAGGTTTGCAGTCTGGGCCCCCAATGCCGAGCGTGTCAGCGTCGTTGGCAGTTTTAACCAATGGGATGGTCGCGTGCATGCCATGCGCGTGTTAGGCAGTAGCGGTGTGTGGGAGCTGTTTATTCCGCATCTGACTGACCACGATTTATACAAGTTTGAAATCCGCAATCGCGAGCATGGCTATGTCATGGTCAAAGCAGACCCTTATGGCAAGGCCTTTGAAGCCAGGCCAGGCACCGCCAACCGCATTTGCCAAAGCCATTACACCTGGCAAGATGACTCGTGGCAGCAACAACGCCAGCAGCGGGACTGGCTGCATGCACCTTTTAACTGTTACGAAGTACACCTGGGCAGCTGGCAGCGTGACCGCAATGGCCATTTCCTGAGCTATCGCGCCATGGCAGATGCACTGATCCCGCACCTGACTGACATGGGCTACACCCATATTGAGTTACTGCCGATTGCCGAGCACCCACTCAATGAATCCTGGGGCTACCAGGTCACTGGTTACTTTGCGCCCACCCAGCGCTACGGCAGTCCGGATGATTTGAAGTATTTTATTGATCGCTGCCATGCGGCCAATATCGGCGTCATTCTCGACTGGGTACCCGGGCACTTCCCTAAAGATGACTGGGCGCTGGCGCGGTTTGATGGCACGGCCCTGTACGAACATGCCGACCCCAGACTGGGCGAGCACATGGACTGGGGCACGTATATCTTCAATTACGGCCGCAATGAAGTGCGCAGCTTTTTGCTGAGCAACGCCTATTACTGGCTGCAAGAGTTTCATATTGACGGCTTGCGCGTGGATGCCGTGGCCTCCATGCTTTACCTGGATTACTCGCGCAAAGACGGCGAATGGCTGCCTAATGCTTATGGCGGCCGCGAAAACCTGGATGTGATCGAGTTCTTGAAACAACTCAACATGATGGTAGGCGAGCGTTTTCCTGGTGTCCTAACCATTGCTGAAGAGTCAACGGCCTGGCCGGCAGTGTCACGTCCCGTCTATGCGGGCGGCCTCGGTTTTAGCATGAAATGGAACATGGGCTGGATGAACGATGTCTTGACCTATATGCAACTGGATCCGGTCTATCGCCAATATCATCACAACCGCCTGACTTTTGGCCAGATGTACGCTTACTCTGAAAACTTTGTACTGCCGTTCTCGCATGATGAAGTGGTGCATGGCAAAAAGTCCCTGCTGGAGAAAATGCCCGGCGATACCTGGCAAAAATTCTCTAACCTGCGTCTGCTGCAAACCATGCAAATGACTATGCCAGGCAAAAAACTTAACTTTATGGGTAACGAGTTTGGTCAAAGCCGTGAATGGAGCGTCAACCAGAGCCTGGACTGGCACCTGCTTGAAGCATCTACCCCTAACCATGCCTTGCACAGGGGCATACAGGCATTAAGTCGCGACCTCAACCAGCTTTATCGCCAGCATCCGGCGCTCCATGCCCATGATTTTGACGCGCAAGGCTTTCAATGGATAGATTGCGAGGATGCAGCCCAATCAATATTGAGCTACATCAGACGCGGCAATGATCATAGTTTTGTTATAATAGTGTTAAATTTCACACCAGTACCGCGCCATCAATATCGTTTGGGCGTACCACAATCGGGTTACTATCAGGAAGTGTTAAACAGTGATGCCGCTTGTTATGGTGGTAGCAATTTCGGTAATGGTCATGGCTGTCAAAGCGATCCCGTCCCATGGATGGAACATCCGGCCTCTATTAGCCTTAACTTGCCGCCACTGGCTGGTGTCATACTTCAGTTACAATAGCTGGTTAAACTGGTTGTAAATACAACCTTGCAGTACAGATTTTGGCAGCGCATGGCACACTTAATGTTTGCGCGCCCTATAAAATTAATTGACTTGAAAACGATAGCAACAACATAACATGGCAAAACTAACCACACACCCGAGCTGGCACGCGCTGAACCAGCATCAAATTGAAATGCGCGATGTTCAAATGCGCGACCTGTTCAAACAAAATCCAAAACGCTTTGAAGAGTTTAGCTTAACCGTCGAAGACATCCTGCTCGACTACTCCAAGCACCGCATTACCAAAGAGACCTTGACGCAGCTGTTCCAGTTGGCGCGTGACTCCAATATCGAACAATGGCGCAGCCGCATGTTTAGCGGCGAAAAAATCAACATCACTGAAAACCGTGCCGTCTTGCACACTGCCCTGCGCAACCGCAGCAACACGCCAGTCCTGGTGGATGGCAAAGATGTGATGCCTGACGTCAATGCCGTGCTGGCACAAATGCGCAGCTTTACCGAGCAGGTGCGTGGTGGCCAATGGACAGGCTTTACCGGCAAACGCATTACTGACATCGTGAATATTGGTATTGGCGGCTCCGACCTTGGCCCAGTGATGGCTTGTGATGCATTAAAGCCTTATGCCAGCCCAGATTTGAAAGCACATTTCGTCTCCAACATTGATGGCGCCCACCTGATGCGCGTGCTGGAGAGCTGCAATCCTGAGACTACGCTGTTTATTGTTGCGTCCAAGACATTCACCACCCAGGAAACCATGACCAATGCGCACTCTGCGCGTCGCTGGTTCCTCAATGCGGCCAAACAAGACCTACACGTCGCCAAGCACTTTGTGGCCCTGTCTACCAATGCCACCGCCGTACAAGCCTTCGGTATTGATACCAATAACATGTTTGCCTTCTGGGACTGGGTTGGCGGTCGCTACTCCCTGTGGTCTGCGATTGGTCTGTCTATCGCCCTTTATGTGGGTATGGACAACTTTGAGCAGTTACTGGCCGGTGGTCACGCCATGGACCAGCACTTCCAGACTGCACCCCTGGAGCAAAACATGCCAGTCATCATGGCCTTGCTCGGTGTCTGGTATAACAACTTCTTCCATGTCGATACCCACGCCATCCTGCCTTACGATCAGGGCATGTCACGCTTTGCGGCTTACTTGCAACAGGCGGATATGGAAAGCAACGGCAAATTTATTTGCCGTGACGGCAGCCGTGTCAGCTACAAAACTGGTCCGGTGATCTGGGGCGAAGCAGGCACCAATGGCCAGCACGCGTTTTACCAATTGATTCACCAGGGCACGCAAATGGTGCCAGCGGATTTCTTAATGCCAGCCAACAGCCACTATAAAGTTGGTAGCCCGGATGACCAGCACCACAAGATTCTGCTGGCTAACTTCCTGGCCCAGACACAAGCGCTGATGCTGGGTAAAACCCGCGAAGAAGCCCGTGCCGAACTGGAAAAACAAGGCATGAGCGGTGAGGCACTGGAAGACCTGTTACCGCACAAAGTGTTTGAAGGTAACCGTCCAACCACCTCCATCGTGTTCAAGCAATTAACGCCTTACACCTTAGGTAAACTGATCGCGCTGTACGAACACAAAATCTTCGTACAAGGCATCATCTGGGATATCAACAGCTACGACCAGTGGGGCGTGGAATACGGCAAACAAATTGCCAGCCAGATTCTGCCACAGCTGACCACCCCCGATGCCGTCACCAGCTTCGACAGCTCAACCAATGGCTTAATCAATTACGCGAAGAAAATATCCTAGTAAATTGATTAATAAATAAAAAGGCCTCTTTAAGAGGCCTTTTTATTGTGTTCTCAACGATTATACCAACTGGTTTTTAATCGCATAATGCGTGATATCCGCATTGTGTTTCAGTTGCATTTTTTCCAGCAAGCGCGCGCGATACATGCTGACAGTCTTCACCGACAAGGCCAGTTTATCGGCAATTTCACTCACCGAGTTGCCTGAAGCAATCAACCGCATGACCTGGAACTCGCGGTCAGACAACGCTTCGTGTGGCGCCACGGCATGGTCGTTACCGACCTGCTCGGCCAGGATTTCCGCCACATTAGGCGTAATGTATTTTTTGCCTTTGGCCAGTGTGTGAATCGCCGTGAGCAACTCTTCAGACGCAGTATGCTTGCACAGATAGCCTGAGGCACCAGAACGGATGGAACGTACGGCATATTGCTCTTCCATATACATGGATAACATCAGGATGTTCAACGCCGCATTTTCACGTTTAATTAATTTAAGCGCTTCAATACCAGTTTTGTCCGGCAAGGAAATATCCAGCAGCATGACGTCGGCAGGCTTCTCGCGCACACATTTAATGGCCTGCGCCACATTTTCCGCCTCCCCTACCACTTCAATATCACCACTGGCGATCAATATCTGCTTGATGCCAGAGCGTAAAATGGCGTGGTCATCGACAATAATGACTTTAATTTTTGTATCCAAGCTATTCCCTCAACGTTGCCAATGTGACATTGGTCATTTTATGACTGCGATTGTAAAACGCATCTGCATTTCTGTCACGACGCGATCGCCATGAATGGCGCACGCACATGTATACAAGTACCAGGCCCACTTGACGAGGCCTCTATATGACACTCACCGCCCAACGCAGCTGCGCGCTCCTGCATGCCACGCAAACCAAACGAATTAGGTTTGATCTTATCCGCAGGGGCGATGCCTATACCATTATCAGAAATGGTCATGAACAAGGCCTGGTCCACCAGTGACAACTCGACAGATACCTGGTCCGCCTGTGCATATTTGGCAATATTGGATAGTGCTTCCTGGCAGATACGGAACAGCGCCATAGACTGGTCTGGATCACACTCCAGATCGTGGCAATTGGTCACAAACCTGGCAGTAATGCCTAATTGCTTTTTGAACTGGCTCACCTGCCATTCCAACGCATCCACTAATCCCAGGTCGAGGATATTGGGGCGCAGATTGCCGGAGATACGATGTACAGCATCAAACGTTTGATTGATGATGGCTTGCAGCATGGTAGCCTGTTCCATGTTGACCTGCTGGCCATCTTCGATTTGCTGAATAATGGTCGACAAACCCAGCTTCATGGCGGTGAGGTTACCGCCCAGGTCATCATGAATCTCACGCGCGATACTGACACGCTCCTGCTCTTTGACCTGGTGAATATGGGCGGTTAGCGCCTGCAAGTCACGCCTGGCCTGCTCAATTTCCTGCTTTTCGTGCTTGCTCTGGCTGATGTTGAGCATAATGCCATCCCACTGCACCGCGCCCTGCCCTAAATCTTGCACAGTGGCACGGATATTGACCCATTTCATGTCCTGCCAGTCGGCAATCCAGATTTTACCTTCCCAATCCAACCGTTTATGCTGCCGGGCCGATTTTTGCAAATTGTGCCTGAACTGGCTGGCGGAGTGCTCCTCCATCGCATTGAACAGCGTTTGCGCATCCTTGAGCAAGGCCGCGGCTGGAATGCCCAGTAACGCCTCACAGCCCTCGCTCAAGTAGGTAAAGACCACTTGTGCATCTGCCGTCATATGCATCTGGAACACCAGGCCGGGAATACTGGAAACAATGGCGGAAAACCGGCGCTCGCTTTCGTGTAACGCGTCTTTGACGCTATCAGCCGGCAAGCCCGCAGTGGGAGGAGTATGGAGAACAGGAGTGGTCACATGGCACCTCGATCAAGATGCCGCTTAGCATATCATGACCAGGCGCGACTGGGTATGCCTGCCAGCGCCCGGGTTGACACCCCTTGCCTAAGCTAAGGGTTGGCTTGCAGGTCGACCTCGGTCATGACACGGTTTTTACCACGTTTTTTGGCCAGGTACATGGCCTGGTCAGCGCGTGACAGAATCGAGTTGACATCGTCTTCGGTCTTAAACAAGGCCACCCCGGCACTAAAGGTAATCAACAACTTCTGGTTATTGCCGAGAAAATACTCTTTGGTCAGCGCGCGTTGCAAACGGCTCATCGTCACCACGGCTTCTTCCAGATTGGTATTCGGCAAGATCACCACAAACTCTTCCCCACCCATCCTGGTGACAATATCAGTTGGCCGGACGGCACGTTTTACAACGCTGGCCAGATGTTTGAGCGCAGAGTCGCCAGCCGCATGCCCATGCTGGTCATTCAGCATTTTAAAATTATCAATATCCAGCAAAGCAACACTCAGTAATTCGCCACTGCGGCGATAGCGGGCAATTTCGGTGCTAAATGCCTCATCCATCCCTCGGCGATTGAGTACACCCGTCAACTGGTCGATACGCACGACCTCACTCAGTTGCTGCAACTCTTCCTGCAGCTTTTCCATGCGTTGCTGGGTATCTACCGCCACGCGTTGCTGATTGAGCAAGTCATCATGTGAGCGCATGATATCCGTCTGCATGACAGAGGTATCACGCATCAAATGATTGACCAGTTCGTTGATTTTAATCAGGTCATCTGTCTGCGACAGCTCTTGGGCATAACTCTCAATTTTGCCGCTGTAAAGCTCACTCGCCTCACCCATGTATTTCAGCTTGTCAATAAAGGTACTAATCAAGGTTTTAAAGGAGTTTCTCGCCTCTACCAGGCTATGTTTGACCAGGCCCTGCTTATAAACCACTTCTTTCAAGCTTTTTTCCGCCTGCTTGAGTTTGGCGCGATCAAGCGGGCCGCTGATAATCGATTGCACGGCATAGACCTGGCCACTCAACCAGCTGTCTTCAGCCACCAGCTCGCCAATATTCGATAGCAGCAAATGCAGCAGATCAATGATGTCCCCGCGCACATCGTCTTCTTTGGCACCAATCACTTCCACGCGCATCAACAAAGCCTTGAGTGCCTTGGCCAATGCCTCCCACTCTTTCAGCTTTTTGGCGCGCTCAGTACTTTCCTGCAGAGCGACGGCCTCTGTTTGCAAGTCAGGATAACCCTCCAGACGAGGGATCAACCCCAACTGCAAGGTCTGTTTGAGCAAGGTTTGTAAAATGGTAAACGCACCATGAAACTGCTGCACATCCGCCGGCAATGTCTCTGTATTTGTCGATTCAACGGCTGCGGCAGGTGTGGCGGCATCAGAAATATCTGTTAACTGAATCCCATCACCGCCTCCGCCACCCGGCAACCAGTGATTGGCCATGCCGATCAGCTTGTCAGATAAAGACTCATCATTGCCAAAATTAATCAGCACACGTTCCAGCGTTTCGCGCTTTCTGGCAACATCGACACCACTGCGTTTGTCATCCCAGGCCTGCAACAAGGTACGGATCGCTTTCGGCCACTTGGTAGAATGACTTAACTGCTGCTGCATGGACTCGGTTAACAGCTCGCCCAACCCTTGCCAGTTATCCTGTTTGAGCAATTTTTCCCAGCGGTTAATCCAGTTGGTCTGCTCCAGCGAGTCATGTGGTAGTTGCTTGAGCGCTTTGCGTAATGCGCTGGCCGCATCTTCTTTGGCTGGTTTACCCGCAATCTCAAAATAAATTTGCGTGTAATTATCCGGCGTCGGCTCTACACGGCGAACAGCCATTTGTTTAATGGTTTCACGTGCAATTTCCGAAGCGGTCATCGAAGGTTTATTCGCTGCCATAGTCAGTCAAGTCATTCACAGTTGAAAAATGATGGCTTATTATGCAGCGAAAAATTGGGGCCTGATGCCACTATAAGAAGGTAGATTATTGGTCATTTCCGGCACTTAAAAGTAGCGGCTTGCTACGCCAGCCGGATTGCAAAAAGAAAGCGATAGAAAATGCTTTTTGCGTTACAATATCGACCGCGGGCCTCCCCGCATTGTAAGGTAGCCAACCTGGTCAGGTGCGGAAGCAAGCAGCCACAACTATCAAGCAAGTGCCGGGGGTTGGGCTCGCCCCTTCCCATTCCTGCCCTCTCGGTTGACAAGCTGCCACACATGTCTCAATTAAGTTGGCATTGAGTCAAGCATGAGCAGGTAATTTAAGCTAAAGTACGGGTTTGCCTTATAGCATTTAATCAGTAGAGTGCGCGATGTCTTACCAAGTATTGGCGCGTAAATGGCGCCCAAAATCCTTTAGCAGCCTGGTCGGACAAGACCATGTGGTTCAAGCATTAAGCAATGCGCTGAGCCAGCAACGGCTGCACCATGCCTATTTATTTACGGGTACGCGCGGCGTCGGCAAAACCACCCTGTCACGCATCCTGGCCAAATCGCTCAACTGTGCCACCGGCATTACCGCCACCCCTTGTGGTGAATGCGAAGCCTGCCGTGCCATTGATATTGGCCGTTATGTCGACTATGTAGAAATGGACGCGGCCTCTAACCGCGGCATTGCCGATATGGTCAGCCTGCTGGAACAGGCGATTTATGCACCATCTTCTGGCCGTTTCAAGGTCTACATGATTGACGAAGTGCATATGCTGACCAAGGAAGCGTTTAACGCCATGCTGAAAACGCTGGAAGAACCGCCTGCACACGTCAAATTCATTCTGGCCACGACTGACCCGCAAAAAGTACCAGTCACCATTCTCTCGCGCTGCCTGCAATTTAACTTGCGCCAAATGGCCAGCAGTACTATCACTGCGCATTTGCAGGATATCCTCGGGCAGGAACAGATTGCATTCGAACCGCCCGCCCTGCAATTGATTGCCCGTGCCGCCAGCGGCAGTATGCGCGATGCCTTGTCGCTCACAGACCAAGCGATTGCCTATGGCAACCAGTCTGTGCGCGAAAGCGATGTACGCAGCATGCTGGGTGCGATTGACCAGAGTTATCTATACGAATTATTGCGTGCCCTGATTGCTAATGATGCGGCCACACTGCTCAATATTGCGCAGCAAATGGAGTCTCGCAGCATAGGCTTCGAGAACGCATTGAATGACCTGGCGGCCTTGCTGCATTTGCTGGCCGTGGCGCAATATAGCCCGCAAGCGATTGCTGATGATCACCCGGAGCGCCAGACACTGCTGGACCTGGCCTCGCAACTCACGGCAGAAATGCTGCAACTGTATTATCAGATCTGTATTTTAGGCCACCGTGACATTGGCCTGGCGCCTGATGCTTATGCAGGCTTCACAATGACCCTGTTGCGGCTGCTGGCATTCAAAGCAGATGCCATGACACCATCCGCCGCACCAGCGACTGGTGGTAGCAGCCCCACAGAAGGTACGCCGCGTGGCAATGCTGGTGGCAACGCCCGTGCAGCGCTGGCACAAAGCCGTCAGATGAGTGCAGCGAGCGAGCCTATCCCGGCAACGCCTATGCCACCAGCCACGCCTGCCACACCGAATGTAACAGCGTCACTGAAGACAGCAGCAGCACTTACACCCTCAGCGGAGCCAGCACCAATGATGGCGCCTACCGTTAACCCCGCCAACCATACAGTGATGGCCGATCAAGCGATGCCTGCTCTTGAACACATTCCACAACAGGCCTTTTCACAGCCGGTGGTGAGCAGCGGTGAGTCAGCCCCGCTGGCCTGGGATGGCAACTGGCGTGCACTGGTTGAAAACCATCTGAGCAAGCTGGGACTGGTGCGCGCACTGGCGCAGAACTGCGAATTGGTCAGCTACGACGACGATACCATGACCTTGTGTATCAGCGAGGCACATAAACATCTCGCCAGCGCAAACTATTTGGAAAAACTGAATAGTGCCTTGAGCAGCCATTTTGGCCGCCGCTTAAAACTGAATATTGTCACCGGGCAAGAGGCCAACACGCCTGCCAGACAATTAGCAGTTGAACGTGCTGAATTACAAGATCAGGCAACACAAGCGATTATGGATGACCGTTTTGTGCAAGGCCTGATGCAGGAAATGGGCGCAACCATTGTGCCAAACTCAATTAAACCCTTACATTAACCACAATAATTTAGGAGCAGACAATGATGAAAGGTGGCATGGGCAATATGATGAAGCAGGCCCAGATGATGCAGGCCAATATGCAGAAAGCACAAGCCGAACTCGCAAACACTGAAGTCGAAGGTGTTGCCAGCAATGGCATGGTTAAAATCACCATGACCTGTAACAATGATGTCAAACGCGTGCAGATTGACGATGCCGCCATGGACGACAAAGAAACCCTGGAAGACCTGCTGTTGATCGCGCTTAAAGATGCCAGAGCCAAGGCCGAAGCAACCAGCGCAGCCAAAATGGGCAACGTGATGCCCGCTGGCTTCAAACTGCCGTTCTAATTTCAGGAAATCGCTTGAGCAATCCCGCCGTCCTCGAACAGTTGATTAGCGCCCTACGCTGCTTGCCGGGCGTTGGCCCAAAGTCGTCTACGCGCATGGCCTATCACCTGTTACAGCGCGATCGGGAAGGCGCACAAAAACTGGCCGCCAGTTTGCAGCAAGCCCTGGACAAACTAGCCCACTGTGATTACTGCAACAACTTTAGTGAACACAGCGTGTGCGGCCTGTGCCAGGATACTAGCCGCGACAAATCCATTTTGTGCGTGGTAGAAATGCCTACCGACCTCATGATGCTGGAAAACACACGCAGCTACCAGGGTCAGTATTTTGTATTAATGGGCAAACTATCCCCCATGGATGGCATAGGCCCCAAAGACATTCACCTCGACACCTTGCTAAAACGCGCACAAGACAGCGCGATTCACGAAGTAATCGTCGCCACCAACTTCACCTCAGAAGGCGAAGCCACTGCCCACTACATTGGCCAGATGCTCAAGTCGCGTGGCATCCGCGTCAGCCGTATCGCCCGTGGCTTGCCCATGGGGGGTGAGATCGAGTATGTAGACAGCGGCACTTTATCCACGGCATTGCTGGAACGTAAGTCAGTCACTTAAGCATCCGGGCCGCTGTTTTTTATCCCCGAAATATCACCCTCTCAGCGTCGTGCTCGATGGACGTGCTCTTTCCGCACCAAATTGATGCAGACAATTAGATTGTTTCATGGCTTTTATGCCCGCTCTTCGCATAAACAAACACCTTCCTTAGTCGTTATAGTAGTCATGCGATCGGTCACAGAACCAGCGCAGCAGTTGCCGGGTTCTGTAAGCTAGCGCCATAAGCAAGCCTGCACTCAACCTCACAAGCAAAGTGATTTCTCATGGAACTATTTCTGCATATTTTCGATGCCAACAGCCATGCCAACATGGAAAGCCCGCGCTTTTCAGGGCTGAATCAGACATCATTACGCTACCAAACTGAAGCTGAACTACTGCAGATATTAGACCAGATGATTGCCGAAGAGTCCGCGCACACCCTTAAGGATACCTGGGTACTGGTTTCTGAGGATCAGCAGCCCATGAATCCCCTGGCAGCACTACAGGCGACCATGCCCTTTAATACTTTCTACGCACGCCACAAATATCCCTGGCTATTGTCTGAGCTTGAACCGCATGTACAAATGCATTACCAGCCGATTGTCGATTTTGGCCAAGGCGGCAAGGTGTTTGGTTTTGAGGCCTTGTGCCGCCTTAAAACACCTGAAGGCAAATGGCTGAACGGCATGGAGGCCTTTGCACTAGCGGCCGAGGTTAAGCGTACACACGAACTGGATTTGGCCTGCCAGCATCTGGCCTTGATCGGTAAATCACAATCCATTTCTGCGGATAAACCCATCTTTATCAACGTCTTGCCACAAACCATCATGAGTCCGGGCTGGCTGGATTTTATTTTAAAAATCCTGAACCAGCACAACATCGATAAACGCGACGTCGTGATAGAAATCGTGGAAAGCGAGAAAACCAATCCGGAAGTCCTGGCACGCTACTGCGACGAAATCCGCATGCACGGGCTGCGTATCGCGCTCGATGATATGGGGTCTGGTTTTAACGGGCTGCGTATTCTGGCAGAGGTGCGTGCAGACTTTATCAAAATTGACCGCGCAATTGTGCATGAAGCACAAGGTAGCCGCGTCAGAACCGTGCTGCTGGAAGCGATTATCTCCATGGCGCAACGCCTAGGCTGCACCATTATTGCCGAAGGCCTGGAGCGGGTGGAAGATATTACCTACTGTCAGGACTTAGGCTTGCATTATGCACAAGGCCATTATTTTGCCCATCCGCAAAGCAGCCCCAGCGACCAGGTCACCGCGCTACCTGCGCGCGATGAGTCCCACCGCTCACATGTGCCAGATGACTTTCATATCGGCGAGTTTATCAGCCACGGCCTGACGATTGATGTCAGCAATTCGATTGCGGAAGCCAGAAGCTTATTTAATACACATATTGATGTCGCCATTGCCGTTGTTCTCGATGGTAAAACGCCGCTGGGCGTGTTACGACGTGGCAAGGCGTTTTCGAAAAGAGTCACTGGCCTGGGCGCCTGCTGCGACCCATTGCCCAAGGTCATCAATCACCTAATGCCCTCCTCCGTGCTGGCACGTTTGTTTTACCTGGACCGCGCGAATACCGATATCTGGATTACTGTCAACGAAGAAGGCGCCTATGTCGGCATTCTGCAACCGATGGAAATCATGGCACAGTTGATCAGCCGTAAAGCCTCCACAGGCAATTTACATCCGCTGAGTCACCTCACCACCGGGCCAACCTTAAGGCAGACGTTGGACAATAGCTTGCGTAACAACCCCAATACGCAATTGGTGTATATCGACCTCGATCACTTTAAGGCATACAACGACCGCTACGGTTTTATCCGTGGCGATGCCATGATCAGGCTATTGTCTGAAATCATCCGCCAGGAGTTTCAAGACAAAACCGGCGTGATGGTCGGCCATATTGGTGGCGATGATTTTGTGTTGATCTATGACCACAATGCCCCAACGCTCACCGAGATATTGCTACACATTATTAGCCAGTTCCAGGCGCTGGCAGTTCACTTGTACGACGCAACGGATCTTGAACGCGGGTTCTTCACGACCGAAGATGGTAAGGATCATCCTGTCGCCAGCGTCTCTATCGCGGTGGTGAATGGTAAGCAAGGCTTGCTGGAGAATAGTGTCATGGCTGCCGAACGGGCAGCCGTACTGAAGAAAATTGGCAAAGCCAATATCGGCAGTATCGTGGTGGTAGAAGATACGCCACCACAAACCATCTTACCTAAAAAAGAGTTTTACTCTGACTGGCAACACAGGGCGTTATCTGCCCTGCAATCATTGCTGAAAATCCAGCGTTCAACAGGGTCGCATGACCTAGATAGCTGCTTTGCAGAATTCCCTTATTTTGAAGTCATCTTCGAGCTTGAACCTAATGGCGTACAGCGTTATGCCAACTGGATCAACCCGAACATGTATGGAAAAATCAAGGCAGGTGGAGCTGGCATAGACCGCAGCCAGCAAGCCTACTACCAACGGGTGGCAGAATCACACGCCCCGTATATTTCCACCATCTACCTGTCTACGGCGACCGAGGATTTCTGCCTCACCGTATCCTTGCCGATTCTCAATGAACAAGGTGCGCTGGAGAGCATTCTGGTTGCAGACATTAATATTGCCGCCATGGCCGTACTCAGTAGTGCACGCAAGTAATGCGCTGACCAGCATTATAAATACGCGAGCAACTCCTGAGGCTGCTGTATGCAGCCATCAGCGCCCCATGCCTGAGGATTGTCTGTGGCAGACAAATAACCGAACAAAGCGACCAGCGTTTTCATGCCAGCGGCTTTACCTGCCTGTATATCGCGCTCAGCATCCCCAATATAAAGCACGGTTTGCGGGTCTATCGCCATACGCTCACAAGCCAATAGCAGGGTTTGCGGAGATGGTTTTGGTTGAGGCGCATCATCGCCACTGATCACGGCACCAGCACGTATATCCAGCCCCATATGCTCCACCATCGGCATGGTAAACCGGCGCGGTTTATTGGTGACGATGCCCCAACGCAGACCACGCTGCTCGATCGCCTGCAAGGCTTCTGCCATCCCGGCAAACAAGACGGGTTGGCGCGTCATCACCTGTGTGTACAAGTCCAGATATTCGGTCCGCATTGCTTCAAAACTGGCATCGGTCGGCAACAAGCCAAACCCTATTTCCAGCAGCCCACGTGAGCCATGTGATGCATACGGGCGGATGGTCGTCTCTGGCAAAAATGCCAGGCCATGACGCTCGCGTTGCAAATTAAGGGCATAGCCTAAATCGGGGGCGGTATCGACCAGCGTCCCGTCTAAATCAAACAATACAGCTTGCATTTCACTTCCTGTTAGACTTCTTTAATCGCGTGCAGCATGTAATTCACGCTGGTATCTACCGTCAGCGCATACTGTTTACTGAAGGGATGATAAGTCAAGCCAGTTTGATGCTGCAGCTCTAGCCCCGATTGCCGCATCCACGCTGCCAGCTCGGAGGGCTTGATAAACTTGCTGTAATCATGCGTGCCTTTAGGCAGCAAATTCAGCACATACTCTGCGCCCACCACCGCCATCAGATAAGCCTTGGCATTACGATTTAACGTGGAGAAGAAAACATGGCCACCAGGTTTGACCAAGGCGGCACAAGCGCGCACGACACTGGCCGGGTCAGGCACATGCTCCAGCATTTCCATGCAGGTCACCACATCAAAAGCCTGCGGCTTTTCTTGCGCCAATGCCTCAACGGCCACACAACGGTAATCTACTTGTACATTGGCTTCCAGCGCATGTAACTGTGCGACCTGCAAAGACTTTTCTGCCAAGTCTATGCCCGTCACCTGCGCGCCACGTTGCGCCATGGACTCACTCAAAATCCCGCCGCCACAGCCCACATCCAACACCTGCTTGCCCGCGAGTGATGCTCGGCTGTCAATATAACTCAGGCGCAAAGGATTCAACTGATGCAAAGGTTTAAACACCCCTTGTTGATCCCACCACTGGTGCGCCAACTCGGCAAACTTATTCACCTCTGCGACTTCCACATTCGCCATGATCGCTCCTTTTACTTGATCTTTAATTGCTCACGCATTAGCTATTGGCAGATTGCAGTTTAAGTTGCCACTGCAACGCAATAGAGCGTAATTCTTCTGTTTCCATGCCTGCAAACTCGCTTTGTCCATCAACGGCGCGCTGATAACGTAACTCACCATCCACCCAGGTATGGGTGACCTGCTCGCGCCCGGCAACGTAAACCAGATGCGACACAGGGTCAAAGCAAGGCAAACTGTTTAAATCATCCAGTTTTACTGCCACCATATCAGCCTGCTTTCCCACTTCAAGGCTACCCACTTTGTCTTGCAATCCCAAAGCACGTGCGCCATGTAGCGTCGCCATTTCCAGTGCCTGATAGGCAGGCAATGCTTCCGCATTCTGGTCGACCACTTTAGCCAGCAATGCCGCGGTGCGCATTTCTTGCCACATATCGACACGGTTATTACTAGCGGCACCATCTGTGCCCAGCCCCACATTAATGCCTGCCCTTAACGCAGCGGCCACTGGTGCAATACCACTGGCCAGTTTTAAATTTGAAGATGGACAATGCGCGAGATGCGCGCCCTGGGTAGATAACGTTTCTAATTCCTGCATTTCCAGATGCACGCCATGCGCCAAAACCGTGGCGGGGCCAATGATGCCCAGCGCGAGTAAACGCTGCAAGGGGCGAACGCCGTATTGTTCCAGGCTTTGTGATATTTCGGCCTGCGTTTCGTGTAAATGGGTATGTATGCCCAAATTCAACTGTTCGGATAAGGTAGAGATTTGCTCAAAAGTCTGGTCACTGACGGTATAAGGCGCATGTGGCGCAAATGAAAAACTGATATGTGGGTCGGATTTATATTGGTCCCGCACCTCAGTGCCGAGCCGAATGTAATCATTGGCCGTCGCTGCATAATTGGTCGGGAAGTCCAATACCGTCAGGCCGATATGCGCGCGCATACCAGCACGGTTCACCGCCTCAATCGTGGCTTGCGGAAAAAAATACATGTCATTGAAAGTGGTCACGCCGCCACTCAACATTTCTGCACTAGCCAGCAAGCTACCATCATGCACAAACGATCTGGAGACCCAGCGCTTTTCTGCTGGCCAAATATGGTCATTCAACCAGGGCATCAATGCATAATCGTCCGCATAGCCTTTTAACAGGTTCATGCTGCTATGTGCATGCAGATTAATCATGCCTGGGATCAAGGCATGTTGAGAACAATCTACCACCAGCCAATCGGCCGCCCATGCAGGAATGTCGGCTTTGGGCACTATGGCTTTAATTTGACCTGCTTCCACCAACACTGCATGTTGCTCTAACAGGGTATGGTTCGCATCTACCGGAATCACCCAGCGTGCTTTAATAATAAATTGTGTATCAACCATAGCTGGATTATAACTGAGGCAGGCAGACAAAATGCTGACTCAACACAACAGGTATAAAAAAAGCCACGCTGACGCGTGGCTTTTTTATTCAGACTTAAATCTGATTATTGGCAACCAACTTGTTTAGTGCCTTCAGCGCGGATGTCAACGCGGCGGTTAGGTTGCAAGCAAGAAATCAGTTTTTTGCTTACTTTTTTACCTTCGCATTGAACCACTGGCTCAGTTTTACCTTTACCTTCAGAAGTGATGATATTGCTATCAACACCTTGAGCGATCAGGTAGTCAGCCACTTGCTTAGCACGACGCTCAGACAACTTCTGGTTGTAAGCATCAGAACCAATACGGTCTGTGTGGCCTGTGACGATCACAGCAGTAATTTCTGGGTTAGCCTTGATCTTGGCTGCTGTTTCTTCCAGAACTTTACGGCCTTCTTCACGCAAGTTAGCCTTGTCGAAACCGAACAGTTTTTCAGCACTCACTGTTACTGTTTCGTTTTGTGGCTTACATACTGGAGCAGGTGCTGGCGCTGGCGCCGGAGCAGGTGCTGGCTCAGCAGCCGCCAATGGTGCTGGTGTTGGCTCTGGTGTTGGCTCTTCAACCACTGGAGCAGGTGCGCCAAAGCGGAAGATACCGCCCAAGTTAACCAAAGTATTACCAATGGTTTCAGTATCGCTACCTACACCAGCGATATCAATTTTTGCACGGCTCCACTGGTGACGTACATCAGCTTGAATACCAAACTTGTCGTTGAACAAGTATTGCGCACCCAGACCTACGTTAGCCATCCAAGAGTTTTTCTTACCATCAATATCAGCACCAGGTGCAGAGTAATCAACATCATTACGTGCTGCGCCGACACCGGCCAACAGGAATGGACGGAACTTGTCGCGGCTGAACATATACAAAGCATCCAGGCCTAAAGCTGTTTGTTTGTATTTACCACTCACACCGGCAAGATCATTATCAGCGCGGTTATAGCCCAAACGGCCTTGAATGTCCCAGTGCTCGCTCAGCTCTTTACCGATAGACAGAAAACCGCCACGGCCATTGTCAGCTTCGAGGTCATTGTCAGTGTTCATGTAAGTTGCACCTGGAACAACATACCAAGCGCCACGGTACATGTCTTCAGCTTGCGCAACTTGCGATGCAAACACAAATGCAGAAGCAATTGCCAAGCCTAAAAAACTTTTTTTCATTCATTGACTCCTTCGTTATTGGGCTTTTTTGCCACATCTTTGAAAAAACTTACAAGTTGAACTATACGCAAACGTCGCTACAGACGCAACCCTAAGTGCCATCTCATAGGCGTATTTATTAGGTTTAAGACCAATTATTCAACAAATTTCTGACACTCTTACAATCAGCTCGTGCACGCGCTCTGCCAATAAGCCTTGCGCTCTTTGTGTGCCTTCGCACAAACCACTGCGAAATCCTAAATAATCAGGGTTCAATTTAGCCAGCGACTCAATGTGCGTTAGCAATAACCCGCCTGCAACGCCGACGAATAACTGTACGGCTTTTGCTACACGCACAAAATCAGCGAGTACTGCGATAGGCACGATATCTATCAAGGCGTGCGATTTCTGCGTCGTATCGACCATCACCCCCCAATAATGCTGTTGGGCCAGGGCCTGTAACCGCTCAGGCATATTAGCAGCCATCAAGCTGGCGGGATGCATTACGGCGATCAACTTGAGGCCTTGTGCTAACCAGGCAGCGATTGTCGGCTGGTAAACCGGCTCGGCCCAGATAGCTTCCGGCAACTTGATCACCTCAACCCCGATTTGCAGGCGGCTTGTAATCATCTGCATGAGGTCATCGACCGTGTCACAGTGATCGCCTACCGTTGCACTGATCATAATACCCTTAGCAGCTGTGTGTTGCCTATATCGTTGAATCTCATCAACAATTGCGGTTGAACGACCCAGGTCCAATGCTGCCAGCGCACCATGGCTGGTCTCCTTCAGGTCAACCAATGGCACACCTGCAGACAACACCAATTGTGCTTCAGCAACGGAATTAACACTGACTAATACTTGCATAGACTGACTCACGCTTGCTGCAGGCCGCTCTGTTGCGCCAGGTGGTTATTGACGCAATCCACCAGCCATTGCCAGGCTTCCAGCTCGCGTGGCCCGGCTGTTTTATCGATGGCAATTTGCAGGTATTGCATTTCCTGGGTGATTTTTTCAACTGGCAGCATATGCAAACGACTGACCAGCACCGCCAGCTCAATCACCGCCGACTGCGCACGGTTAAAGCCCATAAATGGCGCGTG
The DNA here is from genome assembly GCF_046765995.1 of Methylophilus sp. 'Pure River'. NCBI lineage: Bacteria > Pseudomonadati > Pseudomonadota > Betaproteobacteria > Nitrosomonadales > Methylophilaceae > Methylophilus > Methylophilus sp. 'Pure River'. The sequence goes on from NZ_JBKOUE010000005.1 coordinate 151,965, forward strand.
CGATGCACTTTCGACCACCTGCATCCATAACCTGGGACGCATTTCATCTTCCTCGACCTGCTGCAACCGCAATACATGATGCGCCAAGCAATCTTTGAGTCTGACGCCTTGCCCGGTGGCAACAGGTTCAGTGGCAAATGCCGCTTTCCTGGCAATGGCCGCGGCAAATACGCGCACATCATCCGTGAGGTTTAATACGGCAAAACCGGTTTGCAAAATATTCTGCAAGGTCGTCGATGGTTTGAAAGGCATGATCAGCACCCTGCCCTCGTGCCATTGAATACCAAATGGCGCGACATGCACATCTCCATCCGCAGAACGGGTCGTCACTATCGTTTCGTAAATCATGAAAATTATTCCGTGCCTGGTGAGGAGTTACCAGGCGTTGTGTTGTCATTAGATTTGGTACGTGCGTTTTCCAAACGTTCCTGAATAGAAGCCTCGCGATGAGCGACTTTAGCCTGCTTGTTTTGCTGCACCGAGGCCACGCCCCACTCCAGTAACTCATCTTGCACATAACGTTTTTTAAGCTGCCAGGCAATTTGCGCACGTGCCAGTTCCACGCCCAGATAAAACGCATGCGATGCGTCATCTTGCACATTAAGCGTCGGATAAAACCGGTAAGGGTCAGTGTCATGCTGAATACCATCCCGATTATAAACATGCACACCTTGCTCGCTGACCATGATCCTAAAACTCGGGTCTTTAATCTGACTGGCCATGGTCATAATTTCTTCGGCGCTATAAGGGAAAGGCTTACGATCATGCAAGCCTAGCAACCCATTGGAATACCCGCGTGGCAAGCGTTTATCCTGGCTGGCGCGATACATCACACGTCGTGCAACATCGGCCTCGGCCACTGCCTCACTGGCGTGCGGACTGACAGAGGTTGCCAATACCGCATTGATATTCAATTCACTGATCATGCCAAACAGCATGGCATTGACGCCAGTTGTGTCTGCATCGGTCAACTCGGTCAGGTTACCGACCCCCATCATGATGGCAATGTCAGGATATTTTTTGCGCAACTTGTGATAACGCACAATGGAGTCGGTCAGGCCAAAATGGATAGGATCCAGAATCGGGTCGGCGATAAAACGACGCCCCCGCTTTAAACAATGCTCAATGGCGCGTTGCAAACTGGTAAAGCTGCCAGGCACGGCAGGAATCAAGATTGGCGTAGCCGCCACCTCATCAGCAATCCACAGGCTTTTTTCATGCAGGCTCAGCAAATAATCTGCCCCCGCCTTACCTGCAGCCAGCAAATCCTCTTCGCGCATGGAGTCTACGCTGACCTGGAAACCTTCGGCTTTAAGCGCCTGCACCGCGTCTGTCATATGCGCAAAGGCCTTGCCTGGCAGGCAGCCGAGGTCGATCACATCTGCGCCCTGCTGCCGGAAATGCTCAGCTCTGGCAACAATTTGGGGGATGGTCAGATCAGGCGCATCAACAATTTCGGCAAAAATAGTGACGCTATGCTGCGTCAGGTCAGGGGCTTTACCCTGCTGGCCAAAATATTGCGGCAAGTCTTTCAAGTCCTTTGGTCCACGCTCCACGGGCACTCCCCACTGCGCCTCAAGCGGCGCCAGGTCACCCTGGCACAATCCAGGCAGAATGACCTTATCTATATTGTCAATACTGGGCAAACGTCTTGCAATCAGGGGCGGCGTCATCAAGGCAGCCACGGATACGCCGATTTGCTTGACCTCATATTCAAACGGAGACTGTTTACTGTCAGCCTGGATAGACTGCAATATCTGACGCAGACTGTGTTCTGCCAGTTTTCCGGTGAGAAACAGCAGCCGAGTCATCGCGTTAGTCGGTGATTTGATCTAACACCTGTACGCCATCGTGCAAATGCAGGTCATGCAATGCAGCCAGACGCTGCATGATGGCATCTTGCAAGGCAGCCATGTCTTCTACGACGCTAGTGTCGGCAAACTGCTTCAGCCTGGCCACGTTTTCAAGGTCAATCTGGCGCGGGAATACTTTAACAACATTATCCCGTGGCGCTTCCGACTCTAACTCTGGTGCAGTATCACAAGCGAATAAAATGCTGTGCACGCGCGTTTTACCGGCTTGTGCAAACAGGTTAGTCACCAGGCTATCAGAAAAACCATAAGCCATTTTGGCAATCGTATTAGACGTGGCAGGCGAAATGACCAGCGTATGGTAAACACCTTCATAAAAACGCTCAACAGGCACGCTGCTAGCTGTTTTATCCTGATAGACCTTGTGGCCAGTGGCTTCGAGGGCTGCCTGAAAACCATATTGCTGGATAATTTCGGCCGCTGCGCGGCTCAGGTAGATATCGACATCCTGCAAGGTTTGCAGGATAGCCAAAGACTCACGCAGATAATGCCCGGAACCAGTAATTGCCCAGGCTAGTCGTTGTGCACGCATGTCAAACTAGCCTTGTGCTTAAGCAAAAGGATGTTGCAAGACGATGGTTTCGTCACGCTCAGGACCGGTAGACACAATCGCAATTGGCACACCGCACACTGCTTCCAGGCGCTTGAGATAGTGCTGCGCATTTTTAGGCAGCGCATCCCAGGTTTTGACACCAAAAGTTGTTTCGGTCCAGCCAGGCACGGTTTCGTAAATAGGCTCACAACGCGCGACATCATCCGCACCTACTGGCAACATATCAACGATTTTTCCATCCAGTTTGTAACCGGTACAAATATCCAAAGACTCAATGCCGTCCAGCACATCCAGTTTGGTGATGCACAAGCCGGTCAAACCGTTGATACGGGCTGAGCGACGCAACGCAGCCGCATCAAACCAGCCACAACGACGCTTGCGGCGTGTTACGGTACCGATTTCCTGGCCTTTGTTAGACATCTGGTGACCAGGTGCGCCTTCGGTGTCGATATCCAGCTCGCTCGGGAACGGACCACCACCCACACGTGTAGTGTAAGCCTTGGTGATACCCAATACATAGTGCAGCATATTGGCACCGACACCGGTGCCCGCGGAGGCCTGGCCTGCGATACAGTTGCTGGAGGTTACATAAGGATAAGTACCGTGATCGACATCCAACAAAGTGCCTTGTGCACCTTCAAACAACAGGTGTTCGCCACGCGCATTCGCTTCATAGAGGGCAGCAGAAATATCGGCCACCATAGGCTTCAAGGCCACTGCGTGCTGCATGCTGGCATCGTATTGCTGCTGGAAATCCACCGCAGCCGCGCCCAAGTAGTTGGTCAGCACAAAGTTATGATAGTCCATGACTTCGCGCAGTTTTTCAGCAAAGCGCTCAGGGTGGAACAAGTCATAGACACGCAAAGCACGTCTGGCCACTTTATCTTCATAAGCAGGGCCAATACCCTTGCCGGTGGTGCCAATTTTTTTCTCGGCGCTACGCTTGGCTTCTCGCGCCAAGTCCACAGCCACGTGATGGGACAGAATCAATGGACAGCCAGGGCTGACTTTCAGGCGGTTTTTAACATCCAGGCCACCTTGTTCCAAGGTAGAAATCTCATGCAGCAAATGCGTGGTATCCAGCACAACGCCGTTACCGATGTAACAGTTAACGCCATCACGCACGATGCCGGAAGGCACCAGGTTCAATTTGTACACTTTTTGTGCCGCGCCCTGACCAACCACCAAGGTATGACCAGCGTTATGACCGCCCTGAAAGCGCACCACGCCCTGGGCGTGATCTGTCAGCCAGTCTACAATTTTACCTTTACCTTCGTCGCCCCATTGGGTGCCAATCACAACGACGTTTTTTGCTTGCTTAGATTGTGTCATGTTCAATTAATATCTTGTAAAAACGAAAATAGCGGGCTGACTTATACAGCCACCACTTGCCAGCGACCATCGATCTTTTGCAGAGTGCGGTCACAAGCCAATTCAGAATAGTTCACAGGCATATCGGGCAATGCTTCCACCACAATCTGCCCTTGTGAACGCAAGGTGTCGATTAAAGACAGTAATTCGGGTTCTGCCGCCACCGGCGCCAGAATCCCTTTATTCAGTGTTGCCGGACCCAATGCCTGCAACGCGCCACGCAAATCCAGGCTAAAGCCGGTTGCCGGGCGTGCACGGCCAAACGCTGCGCCGACTTCATCGTAACGCCCGCCCAATGCAATCGGGCCTGCGTAGCCTTTAGCATAAGCGGCAAACACCATGCCACTGTGATAGTGATAACCGCGCAGCTCGCTCAAATCAATAGTCACGGTGACATCATCCGTAGTCAGTGTATTTGCCACGGTTTCCAGTTCTCGTAACGCCTGTTCTATCTCTTCGGATTCCGGCAAAATATCACGCGCTTGGTCCAACACTTCTGCGCCGCCATTCAGCTGAGTGAGTGCGACAAAGGCCTGGCGGGATTTTTCCGGCAGATTCGCCACCAGCTGCTCTACCAGCGTAATGTCTTTTGCCTGCAAGGCGGCTTGCAGTGCCTGCTCCTGCTGTACGCCCAACTGCGCCATATGTGACAAGCTGGCAAAAATAGTGGCGTGGCTCAGGTCGACGAACAATGTGCGCATACCTAACAACTGCAAGGCTTTGACCATCAGGCGCTGCACTTCGATATCACTCTCAATGCCCGCGTGGCCATACAATTCAGCGCCCAGCTGCAAAGGCTCGCGCGTACGCGCTAATCCATCCGGCTTGGTGCGCAACACCGTGCCTGCATAACACAAGCGTGAAACACCCTGGTGGTTCAACATGTGTGCATCAATGCGTGCTGCTTGTGGCGTCGTATCTGCGCGCAAGCCCATCAGGCGCCCGGTCAACTGGTCCACCACTTTAAACGTCGCAATATCCAAGTCATGCCCGGTGCCGGTCAACAATGACTCCACATACTCCATCATGGGTGGCATCACATATTGATAGCCATGCACGCGGAACAGGTCCAGCAGTTGTCGGCGGTAAGATTCAAGACGCGCCGCATCTGCGGGCAATACATCTTCAATATATTCAGGAAGTAACCAATTATGCATCCCGCCATTATACCCGCAAACCCCTACCTAAGGCACGGCTTTAGCAGTCGTGATGGCATGGCATGGTGATAGACAATAAAAAAGCACGCAGGGTTGCGTGCTTTTTCAATTCCAACAAGTGGCTCAGCGGTTCAGCCACAACACCAGCAATCCGGCGACCACTGAAGCAAACCCCACAAAACGGATCTGCCCATCGCGCAATTGCAGCAGTTTTTCAAAGGTCTGACGCCATGCCCGGGTAAACAGCAGTGGCATCAAGCCTTCAACCAACATTACACCGCCGATTAGCCACCACCAGTTCATACGGGCATCAGGCAAAATTACTTCTTGCCACTGCTACGCATGTATTTGAAGAACTCCGAGCTTTGGTCAAGCACCATCACGTCAGATTTACTTTTGAAGCTGTTTTTATAAGCTTCCTGGCTACGATAAAACGCATAAAATTCCGGGTTTTTACCAAATGCCTGTGCAGAAACCTCGGCCGCTTTGGCATCGCCCTCACCTTTTACCTTTTGCGCATCACGGTAAGCTTCGGCAATAATCACTTCGCGTTGCTTATCCGCATCGGCGCGGATTTTTTCCGCCGCCGCCGCACCTTGTGAGCGCAGCTCGTTCGCCACAGATTTACGCTCTGCTTCCATACGCTGATAAACAGACTCACTCACTTCTTTTGGCAAGTCGACACGGCGCAGACGCACATCCAGAATCTGGATACCCATCTGACGGCTTTCCTTATCAGCACGCTGACGCAGGATTTCCATGATCTCGGAACGCTCGCCTGACACCACATCATGAATCGTGCGTTTACCAAATTCGGCGCGCAAACCATCATTCACCATTTGCGACAAACGACGCTCAGCCTGCACCTCGTCGCCACGGACTGACACATAGTACTTGGACGGGTCAACAATACGCCATTTCACAAATGAATCCACCAGTACGTTTTTCTTTTCACTGGTAATAAAACGGTCTGGCTCTTCCCAGTTCAGGGTCAGGATACGCTTGTCGTAATAGCGGATATTTTCTACCATAGGCATCTTAAAGTAGAGCCCAGGCTCGCTTTTGACCGACACGATTTCACCCAGACGGAACACCAGTGCGTATTCACGCTGATCTACGGTATAGGCCGAAGAGGTAATGATCACCAATAGAACAAATACCCCGATTAACAGACTTCCAATATTTCTCATAATGTATTTTCCTTCAGGGCAATCTAGCGGTATTCGCGATCACGGTTACGCATCGCATCACGCGAGCGATCCGAGGTGCTTGAGTCGGCTTGCGTCTCCTGTACAGGCTTGTCAGCCGCTGCCGCAGGGGCAGATGCCGCATTACCACCTGCACCGCTCATGCTCATGAGTTTATCCAGTGGTAAATACAGCAGGCTGTTACCGCCTTTTTGGTCCACCAGCACTTTGCTGGTATTGGACAGCACATGCTCTTGCGCATCCAGATACAGGCGTTGACGGGTTACTTCTGGCGCCTTGTTATATTGCGCCAGAATCTGCTCGAAACGGTCAGCGTTACCCTTGGCTTCATTTTCTACACGCAACTTGTAACCTGCAGCCTCTTCAGACAAGCGGGCGGCGGTACCGCGCGCCTTAGGAATCACGTCATTCGCGTAAGCCTGGCCTTCATTTTTCTGGCGTTCCAGATCCTGTTTGGCTTTGACCGCATCGTCAAACGCCGCTTGTACCTGTTCTGGCGGCTGCGCATTCTGCATGGTCACGTTGACAATATTGATACCGGATTTATACCTGTCCAGCATTTCCTGCATGAGTTTTTTCGCTTTGGCAGCCACGTCATCGCGGCCTTCATACAGCACAAAGTCCATTTTGCTCTTACCAACGATTTCACGAATCGCGGTTTCTGCCACGCCACGCACACTCTCTTCAGTAGAGCGGTTGCTAAACTGGTAATCCTCCACCGACTTCAGGTTATATTGCACCGCTACCTGCAAGTCGATGATGTTTTCATCATCTGTCAGCATCAGTGACTCCCGTAGCTCTTTGCTGCGGCCAGATTCGCTATCAAATGAGCGATAACCCATTTCTATGGTACGCACCTGCTCCAGGTTGACGTTTTCTATGGTTTCAATCGGGAACGGCAAATGCCAGCGCGGACCAGGCATGGTGGTTTCCACATGCTGGCCAAAGCGCAATACCACGCCACGTGAACCCTGGTCGACAATATAGAAACCTGAACCTAGCCAGATCAAGGCGACTAAACCAAGAATTGGGGCCACTGGCAATGGTTGTGGTGCAGGCGCCGTACCGCGCGGGCCACCTTGACCGCCCTTATTGCCAAACAAACGATTCAGCTTTTGATTCAAATCCTTGAATACCTCATCCAGGTCAGGCGGGCCTTCGTTATTCTTATTCCAAAAGCCGGGGAATTTTCTCATGCTAGTACTCCGTGTTTTTTGATTTTTTAAACATAAGCACTTTCTTCCGTGCTCAGTTTTTTCAAATATTGCTGATGTTGTAACAGCGCCTGGCGCAAATCCTCAATACCAGTACCCTCTCGTGCCGAGACACGCACCGTACGGATGTTACCATATTCGTCCAGATCGACTCCGGGCGCCATGCCCATGCGGTCAATCTGGTTCAATACCAGAATCTGTGGGACATTAGCAGCGCCAATCTCGTTCAGCACAATATTAACCTGCTCAATCTGATTGTCGCGATTCGGGCTGGCCACATCGACAATATGCAGCAACAAATCCGCCTGCGCCGCTTCTTCCAGCGTAGCACCAAAGGCTTCAATCAAGGTGGTAGGCAAATGCTTGATAAATCCAACTGTGTCAGACAACACCACAGGATAGCCATCAGGCAGGTGCATTTTGCGCGAGGTAGTATCCAACGTGGCAAAAAGTTGGTCCGCCGCATAGACACCAGAATGCGTCAAACGGTTAAACAAGGTGGATTTACCGGCGTTGGTGTAGCCAACCAGCGACACTGTCATCAGGTTAGAACGCTTGCGCGCACGCCGCTGCATACCTCGCTGCTGTTTAAGCTTATCCAGTTTTTCACGCAACTGCTTGACGCGTACACGCAGCATACGCCTGTCCAGTTCCAACTGCGTTTCACCTGGACCACCACGCACACCGATACCGCCTTTTTGACGTTCAAGGTGGGTCCAGCCGCGCACCAGCCGTGTCGACAAGTGCTCCAGCTGCGCCAGTTCGACCTGCAACTTACCTTCGTGCGACTGCGCGCGCTGGGCAAAAATATCCAGAATCAGGCCGGTGCGGTCGACCACGCGTGCTTCGAGCAGTTTTTCCAGGTTGCGTTGCTGTGAGGGGCTCAAGTCATGATTAAAGGCAGCCACCTTGCTATCATGTGCTGCCAATAAGGTCTTGAGCTCATCCGCTTTACCAGAGCCGATGAAGTATTTAGGATCGGGAGCCTGACGCTTGCCTTCCAGCGTCGCTGAGATATTCAATCCGGCAGTGCCGGCGAGGTGGCGGAGTTCTTGCAAACTTTCTTCGTAGTCAGCATCACCAAAGTTGACGCTGACCAGAACGACGGCATCTCCGCCGCTTGGTCTATCAAACATGCATTAAGATTCTTGTGCTGTTTCGTGTGGCGCCAAACTCACTGGACGCGCTGGAACAATGGTTGAAATCGCGTGTTTGTATACCATCTGGGTCACTGTATTTTTTAACAAAATCACATACTGGTCGAAAGAGTCGACTTGACCTTGCAGCTTGATACCATTAACCAGATAAATAGACACTTGCACGTGTTCTTTTCTTAAGGCGTTCAGAAAAGGGTCTTGTAACATTTGGCCTTTATTATTCATAGAATTGCTCCTTGTTTGTTTTAATCGTATTGGAGTTTTTATTATCTTGAACACCAATCCATCATAATGACTATGATTGTACTAATTTGTTCCAATTTCAATCCCCGCACCTTATTTTTTTGGAAATAATGCGCGAATACGCTGCAAACAGGCCTCTTTACCCAGAATAGACATCACCTGATCAATACTGGGTGATTGTGCGATACCGATTAAAGCGACCCGCAATGGCATGGCCAGCTTAGGGAACTTGATCTGCTGCTCAGCCACGACCTGATTTAGCGCATCGTGTAATTTATCGGCAGTCCAGTCGGAATCTTGAGTCTTCTCCAAGAAACTTTCGATAGTCGCAGTCGTTTCTTCCTGGATATGCTTGGCGGCATCTGCTTCATTGATGGCAGGCACCTGGTAGAAGAACGCAATTTCTTTCGCCAGTTGATTCAGGTTATTGGCGCGCTCACGGTATAAATTCAGCACAGCCAGCAAGTCTGGCGATTGCGTTTCCGTCACGCCCAAGGCGGCCAGGCGCGGTTTTACTTCGTCAGCAATGCGCTCCAGTGGCAACGTTTTAATGTAATGTGCATTGAGCCAGTTGAGTTTTTCGGTATTAAACTGCGCCGCCGATGGCGTGATATGGTCGAGGTCGAACCACGCACAGAACTGCTCCATACTGAATACTTCATCATCGCCATGTGACCAGCCCAGACGCGCCAGATAATTGAGCACCGCTTCACGCAAGTAACCGTCTTCGTGATACTGCATCACACTGACGGCGCCATGGCGCTTAGATAATTTCTGGCCATCATCGCCCAGAATCATGGACAAATGCGCATATTGCGGCACTTGCGCGCCCAAAGCCTGCAACATGTTGATCTGGCGCGGCGTGTTGTTAACATGGTCATCCCCGCGGATCACCTGCGTCACGCCCATTTCCCAGTCATCGACGACCACACAGAAGTTATAAGTGGGCGTACCGTCAGCACGTGCAATAATCAGGTCATCCAGCTCGGCATTGGCAATTTCAATGCGGCCTTTCACCATATCATCCCAGGCCACCACGCCGGTGGTCGGGTTTTTAAAACGCACGACTGGTGGTATATCTTTGGGTGCTTCAGGCAAAGTCTTGCCTGCTTCCGGGCGCCAGCGGCCATCATAGCGTGGCTTTACGCCCTGCTGCATTTGCGTTTCACGCAAGGCATCCAGTTCTTCTTTGCTGCAATAGCAATAGTAGGCATGACCGTCATCCAGCATTTTCTGGATGATTTTTTTGTAAGTATCCATGCGCTGCATCTGGTAAAACGGGCCTTCGTCATGGTCCAGTTGCAACCAGGCCATGCCATCCAGAATCGCCTGCACCGCTTCTGGCGTTGAACGCGCGACATCGGTATCTTCAATCCGCAGGATAAACTGTCCGCCATGGCGCTTGGCATACGCCCATGAAAACAAGGCAGTACGTGCGCCGCCAATATGAAGGTATCCGGTAGGACTGGGTGCAAAACGGGTTTTAACAGCTTGTGACATAATGAATCTCTAAACGCTCAAGCTTGCCATTTTAACATGGCAGCCGCTCTCCTGCCTGACTGCGACTTTGCTGCAAAATGGCGGCAGCCAGATTGAAGCCCACGCGCAAACGCGATATGATGCAGCCATGACGCAACTCCTCTCTTCCAGCAGCGATATTCATGTCGGCGAGCTTTATGGCAAACCTGCCGCACCTGGCCAAACCACTGCGATTTACCACGTGGTTGCCGTGCACAAGCTAGGGATCACCTTGCAAAATATGGATAACCCGCTGAGCCAGTTTGAGACCACCGCCAGCAAATTGCTGCAATCAGGCTATGTGCGCTTAAGCCAAACCCCTTATGTCAACCTGCAACAGGCGGGCAAACGCAAATCAGCGCAACAAAAGCTCAAGCGCTGCCCATTTACGCTAGATGTATTTGCCGAGCGCGCCGATTGCGAACGACCAGCAGTGGTTGCCTGAGCGACATCAACAATAAAAAATGCCGCAATAGCGGCATTTTTTACGACTGAGTCCAGCGGACAACATCCTGACTTGGCTAAGCCTCTGGCGGCGCACCAATCAAGTCGTGACCTTGCGAGTCCACAATCTGCACATCGACAAAGTCGCCCGGATTCAATCCATCGGCATCCTGCAAGTAAACAATACCATCAATTTCTGGCGCATCGCTTTTCGTCCGGGCGATCGCAATGACATTGCCTTCGTCGTCTTCAGTCAGCTCATCCACCAGCACGGTTTGCAGGCTACCAATCTTGGCGGCCACCTTGGCTGCACTGATACGCTCCTGCACTTCCATAAAGCGGCTTAAACGCTCCTGCTTGATTTCTTCAGCCACTTGGTCTGGCAAAGCATTGGCGACAGCACCATCGACGGCAGAGTAGGCAAAACAACCTACGCGGTCGAGTTGTGCTTCTTCCATAAAGTCGAGCAGCATTTTAAAGTCATCTTCAGTTTCTCCTGGGAAGCCGACAATAAAGGTACTGCGGATCGCAATGTCAGGACAGATATCGCGCCAGGCCTTGATACGCGCCAGGTTGTTTTCGCTGCTGGCCGGGCGTTTCATGGATTTCAAAATGCGTGGGCTGGCATGCTGCAAAGGCACATCCAGATAAGGCAAAATGGCACCTTCCGCCATCAGGGGAATCACATCATCCACATGCGGGTATGGATACACATAATGCAAACGTACCCACACACCCAGTTCACCCAGTGATTTACTGAGTTCAGTCATATGGGTTCTGACCGGACGGCCGTTCCAGAAGCCTTTACGGAACTTCATATCCACGCCATACGCTGACGTATCTTGTGAAATCACCAAGATTTCGGACACACCAGCATTGACCAGGCTTTCAGCTTCATTGAGCACATCGCCAATCGGGCGGCTGACCAGGTCACCACGCATGCTAGGGATAATGCAGAAGCTGCAACGGTGGTTACAGCCTTCAGAGATCTTGAGGTAAGCATAGTGCTTGGGCGTCAGGCGAATCCCTTGTGGCGGCACCAGATCGGTATACGGGTCATGTGGCTTAGGCAAATGCGTATGCACATGGCCCATCACCTCTTCCAGCGCATGTGGACCGGTCACGGCCAATACGCTAGGGTGCGCACCGGTAACCACGTCTTTTTTCGCCCCCAGGCAACCCGTCACAATCACTTTGCCATTTTTATTAAGCGCTTCACCAATCGCATCCAGTGATTCCTGCACAGCAGAATCAATAAAGCCACAAGTGTTGACCACGACCAGGTCAGACTGCTCATAGCTATTACTGATTTCATAGCCCTCAGCACGCAGCTGGGTCAAAATGCGCTCGGAATCAGACCCGGCTTTTGGGCAACCCAAGGAAACAAACCCGACTTTAGGCGAACTTTGCATAATGATTCTCTCTTAACCTTCTACCAACCATTTGGTGACAGCGACCGACGCCACACCCAACACAATTAATAATATCTGACTCAGGGTGTCGCGCAACGCGGTGCGTTTATGCAAACCCGGAATCAAATCAGCCACAGCCACGTAGAGCATGCTCGCCGCTGCCAGGCTTAAAATATACGGTACCCACTGCTCAACCAGGTTCAAAGCCAGATAGGCAATCAGCCCACCCGCTAGCGTCGCCAGGCTAGAAGCGATATTAAACAGGAATGCTTTTTTCTTGCTGTAGCCAGAGTGCAGCAAAATCAGGAAGTCGCCTACCTCTTGTGGAATCTCATGCGCAATAATCGCCAATGCCGTCACCAACCCGACTTGCATATCCACCATAAAGGCTGCACAAATCAGGATGCCATCGACAAAATTATGGAAAGTATCGCCGACCATAATCATCAAGCCACTACGGCCACCATCGTGCGCATGACCATGATGATGCCCAACCACCTGCGCTGGCGCAGCCTGAGGCAATTTGAATTTGATCGCGCCTTGCGGCTTTTTGCTGGCCTGCTGCTCTGGATGCAACTCGGGACAATGCGCCTCATCATGCATGGCATGCATTTCACAGTGCTCACCGTGGCAATGGCGCCATAGCACCAGTTTTTCCAGGGTAAAAAATAGCAACACGCCGAACAGCATGGTGGCGGTCATAGCTTCTATATTAGGGCTGGTTTCAATTGCATGCGGCAAGATTTCGAGAAACACCGCAGCCAACAAGGCACCAATGGCATAACTTACCAACAAAGGCACCCAATGCTTCTTGGCATTGAGCGCAAATATAGCTGCGACACAGACGCTTAAGACACCGCCTAGCAAACAAGCCAGCACCATGCCGGTGAGCGGTGAAATCGTTGAAAATAATGAAGACAAATGAGCCATGCCGTGTTTATTGCGGGAAGCCGCGCATTATACGTGAGTTATCAAAAAAACAAAGCATAAACAAACAGTTATGCTTTATCAGTCGCCAGGGACTATCAGGCTATTAAGCTTTAAATAAACTGCGCCACAATATAGCCAATGACAATGCCGATCAACAAAGCCATGGTCAGCCCACGATACGTCAGCACGTCACGGGAATAACCGCGGCGAATGGCGATATAGGACACCAGGTAGCCCATGGCATTAAGCAACCAGATAAAACCGAAACTGAGCACTTTAACGATAATGGGGCCAATGAGTGGCACCAGGCCAATAATGCCTACCAGCCAGACAAATAGCCCTGTCACCAAACCAACCAGCACGGCCACACCCGCTAATACGCGGGCATCCCAATCCAGATACATGCCACCAGCGATTAATGCCGTCAAGCCTACTACCAGCAAGATATTCGGCCAGACGCGCTGACCGCTCAACAAAGGGTCGACACCCGTATTAAAGCTTGCCGGATGGCGTCGAACACGTAATCGTTTGAGCATAGTAGAAGCGTCTATAAAGTTGAGATTAAACCAGCAAGGTCCTGCACCTTGGCACAGCTATGCCAATGTGGTTTGCGCATGGCGACATCCCCCGCATAACCCCAACTCACCAGCGAAAAATCCATCTGGTTGGCATCGGCCGACACCCCATCTTCCAGGCGATCACCAATATACAAACACTCTGCTAGCGCCAGGCCGTTCTCAGCCACCACCCGCCCTATCATCTCGGCTTTGGATTTAAGTGGTGGATTAAAATAATCCAACGCATACACGCCCATGAAAAATGCCTGCCAGCCCAAATGCGCCATGATTCTTTCAGTCGGGTAAAAGCGCTTATTGGTCGCAATATATAACTGGTAGCCCTGTGCTTGCAGTTGCTGCAACATGGCAGGCACACCTTCAAACACCACAGACTCCAGGCAACCCGTCGTGTCGTAATGCTGTTTGAATGCCGCGGCCAGTGTGTTTAATAAGGTAGTATCCTCGCTACCTGAAAGCCGCTTCAGCGTTTCCATCAGCGGCGGTCCGATCACATCATGCGTCAACGGTGCTGCCAAAGGCGTATTGGTGGTGCTAAACGCCAGGCCAAAACAATGTAGGATGCTTGGCGCAGAATCAATCAATGTGCCGTCCAAATCAAAAATTAAATGCTGTTTCATAAACAATCGTTTTTATTAATATTGTTGTGAGCTCAACTCAGCCGCGCCTTATTTATGCCAGCCAGATAAAACACCCCATACGGCCGGTATCGCCATCGCGCCTGAAGCTGAAAAAGTTCTCATGCTCACTGAATGTGCAACGCCCGCCGCCATATATCTGCGTGACGCCTAATGTTTGCAAACGCTGCCTGGCAATGGTGTATAAATCGCCCAGCCACTTATCGCCTTTTGCTGCAAACGCAGACTCGGCCTGGGCATCCTGCGCCATAAATTGCGCCCTCACCTCACTGCCCACTTCAAATACCTCCGGGCCAATAGCAGGCCCCAGCCAAGCCATCAGTTGATTAGCCTGCACAGGCATGGCGTTGACAGTCGCTTCAATCACGCCATCGCACAAGCTACGCCAACCGGCATGAATGGCCGCGACAGTCGTTCCGGCCTGGTCACACAGCAGCACGGGCAGGCAATCTGCAGTCATGGTGACACACACCACTTGTTTACGGCTGGTGAAGCTGGCATCCGCACTTTCCAGGCAAGAGGACAAAGCGGCATCAATCACACGCACACCATGCACCTGGTTCAACCATACCGGCTCACTGGGTAGATAAGTACTCAGCAATTGCCGATTAGCAGCGACGTGCTCTGGATGGTCTTTGACATGATCACCTAAATTCAAGCTGGCATATACGCCCGTACTCACGCCACCATCACGCGTGGTTTGCAGGGCTTTCACATTGGTTGGTGCAGGCCAGTCAGGCGTAATGAATGCTAAGCCAGTCATCACTCGTCCTCATCGCCCCAGTCTTCGTCCAGATCGTCCTCGGACTCATCAAAGTCGTCGTCGCCCCAATCTTCGTCATCGTCACCGATAAACAGGCCGTTTTCATCGACATTGAAGTCTGGGGGCGGCAGTTCTTCCACAGGCTTGACCACGCGCATGGCTTCAAGCAGCTCACGCATATCGTCGGCCAAGTCAATCTGCCACTCCATAGGCTCATTGGTCACCGGGTGGATCAAGCCCAATTTAATAGCGTGCAGCGCCTGGCGTTTAAAGTTGCCGATTACTTCTCGCAGTTCCGGTGTCATCATCTTGTGCGGGATAATATTGCCGATGCCATACATTGGGTCACCCACCATAGGTGCTTTTAAATGCTGCAAATGCACGCGGATCTGGTGTGTACGGCCAGTTTCGAGGTTACAGCGCAAATAAGTGTTAGTACCAAAGCGCTCGAGAATTTCGTAATGCGTGATGGCCGGACGGCCACGACGAATCACCGCCATTTTGGTACGATGATGCGGGTGACGGCCGACGGGTTGATCGACCTTGCCGTTACGCCACAACTGGCCCCAGACAATTGCACGGTACTCACGTTTAACCGTACGCGCCTGCAACTGGCGCACCAGACTGGTTTGAGCCTCCAGCGTTTTGGCTACCACCAGCAAGCCGCTGGTATCTTTATCCAGCCGGTGCACAATACCTGCCCGCGGCACTTCTTTGAGTGACGGCCAGTGAAACAGCAAGGCGTTGAGCAGCGTGCCGCTCCAGTTACCGGCAGCCGGATGCACTACCAGCCCGGCAGGCTTGTTAATAATAATCAGGGCATCGTCTTCATAGACAACATCCAAGTCAATGTCTTCAGGCTCAAATGCGTTTTCCTGCGCGTTTTTAGGTGGCGTGATGTCCAGTTTTTCACCGCCCCAGACTTTGGTTTTAGCCGTTGGCGCCTTGCCATCCAGCAAGACCAGCCCTTCTTTGATCCAAGCCTGTAATCGGCTACGGGAATGATCCGGCAACATTTGCTGCAAAGCCAGATCGAGACGCTGCCCGCCAAGATTGCCAGGAACGACCAGATGTAAGGAGGCGCTTTCTTTCATATTTTCAAACGGCATCAGTTATAATGCCCTGAGTTTCCTTTGATAAAACAACATTAAACAACATGCTTCGCATTTTACCGCTTAACACCCTGTTCACGCGTGCTTTTATTTTAATCACCGCGCTGGCTTTGAGTGCTTGTGCCATTTTCGGCAACCCGAATCCACCGGATGAGACCAAAGGCTGGGCAGAACAACGCCTTTACGCTGCTGGTCAGGAAAAGATGGCCGACAAAAACTACGACAAGGCGATTGAGTATTTCCAGAAGCTTGAAGCGCGTTATCCGCATGGTGCTTATGCCACGCAGGCGCAGTTGGAAGTGGCTTATGCCTACTATAAAAAAACCGAACCGGTGTTGTGTTTATCTGCCGTTGACCGTTTTATCAAGCTGCATCCTAACCACCCCAACCTCGATTACGCCTACTACCTCAAAGGCCTGGCGACATTTAACGAGCGTGGCATTATGGAGAAATACACCAAACAGGAAATCAACGACCGCGACCCGAAGACCTTGCGCGTGTCATTTAACGCATTCAAAGAGTTAGTTGAGCGTTTTCCTACCAGCCGTTATGCCAAAGACTCGACCCAACGCATGGTGTACCTGGTCAATACGCTGGCCATGCACGAAATGCACGTTGCGCGTTACTACATGCAACGTAAAGCCTATGTCGCAGCCCTTAACCGTACCAGATACGTGTTGGAAACTTACCCGAACTCCAGTTCTGTTGAGGATGCATTAGTCACGATGATCAGCGCCTACGACGCCATGGATATGGCTGACCTGAAAGCCGATACATTGCGCATCCTGAAAACCAACTACCCTGAAAATCCAATGATTACCGGCAAGATCAATGAAGATGAAAAGGTCTGGTGGAAGTTCTGGGAAAGCCTGTACTAAGCCTAGCATTCCAACAAAAACGCCAGCATCGCTGGCGTTTTTTATTGCCTCTGTTGGTGAGCTTCACACGCCTTCACTGGCTGCGCCTCAGCGGCAAACGCCTCTCGCTCAAACGGATTGTCATAATACGCATGTCGTCCACACAATAACTGCCACAACCCTGCCAGCAAATAAGCGGGGATAAACAGGATTCCCCAGCGTTCAGCCTGCTTCACATGCACATGCTCGTGCGTACGCAGTTGATCCAGGACACCAGGCGAACAGCCGATAATCACATGCCCCAGGGCCAGGGCGGCAAATCCCCCTGCATGTAACATGCGCTTTGCCAGCCAGCCACCATGCACCTCGACCACCCCATGGCGTATGCGTGCCTTAGCCCCCAATGCTATCCAGAGCAAAGCGGCTGCCAAGCCGATCAAGGTCGTTGGCAGTGTCCACAAAAAAACGAGCATGCGTATCATCACAAGTTGCCATCATACAGGCTAGCTGCAACCTACACTTGGTTGACAGCCGCATTCACCATGCATATCATATGAGAATAATTATCATTACATAAAATGACCTCTCATGTCCGCAGCGGATGCACCTCCCCAACAAGAACTACGTACGTTTTATCATACGCACCACGCCTGGCTGGTCAACTGGTTAAAACGACGCCTGGGTTGCATCCATCATGCGAATGACCTGGCCCATGATACTTTCCTGAAGCTCGTTGCCAAGCCCGCCACACTGACACATATCCAGGAGCCACGTGCCTTTTTAACAACCATGGCACATGGACTGATGGTGGATCAATTTCGTAAAAGCGCCTTAGAGCAAGCCTACCTGGATGCAATCAGACATTTACCAGCGTCGCTGGCGCCCTCTCCCGAAGAGCATCTTGCTATCCTTGAGATCTTGCTACAGATAGACCAATTATTCCGTGGATTAAAACCGAATGTACGCAACGCTTTCCTACTATCGAGACTAGAGGGACTGACTTATCCTGAAATTGCAGTGCGACTTGGAGTCTCCTTGCGTACGGTGGAAACTTACATGGCGGAGGCACTGCGCCATATATTGACCGTGCCACGCGCTTAAAACACCAGCAATTAAATCATGTCCATGTCCACACTCAACGTTCGCCCAATGACTGAACCTAACGCTATTCCTCCTGACATCATGGATGAGTTGATCGCCTGGTCAGTGAAGTTAAACTCAGGCACCGCCAGCGCTACTGATCAGCAACGCTTTCAGGCATGGCGGGATATTGACCCCATGCATGAGCGCGCCTGGCAAACACTGCATGCCATGGAACAGGATTTTATGGCTATTCCAGCGCACTCCAGACAGTTGGTAGCCAATACCATTGCGCTTGCCGATGCAAAAAACCGCACAGACAAGCAACGCAGGCCGAAACTCAAGGCACTAGCGATCTGTGCGGTCACGCTGCTTGGCAGCGCCTTACTGATCCAGCAAGTTTCGCCATGGCAAGCGCCGCTACACTACTCCACGCACATGGGTCAGCGCGCGGAATTTACACTGCCAGATGGTACACAACTTACACTTAACACCAACTCCAGTGTCGATGTGCGTTATTCGCTGTTGAAACGTGAAATTGTGCTCAATCATGGTGAAATCTACCTTATCACCGGACACGATACAGACGCATGGTTTGGACGTCGTCGTTTCTGGATCGATACGGCACAGGCGAAATTTGAAGCCATAGGCACCCGCTTTTCGGTTTACCAGCATGCAAACACCACTCAATTACATGTGGCCGAGGGCGTTGTGGCGATTCGTGTTGCCCAGCAGCCAGAAGTTCGCGCATATGCTAGCGACACCTACCGCATGCAAGGGGTTGCGGCTGCCCTGGTCAAAACAGGGACACAGCATTCTGACCCGATAGCCTGGGTAGAGGGTGTGGTTATCGCCAAACAAATGCGTCTGGAGAGCTTGATGTCCGAACTCGCGCGCTACCAGCCGCTGCCTCTCAGCTATGAAGACGATACCGGCAACCTGACCGTTTCTGGCGTATTCCAGCTCAATCGTGATGATCCAGCCGAGCATGCCTTACAAACGCTCAGCCACACTTTGCCTATTCGCATTACCCGGCAGCACGAGCAATTACTGATCAAGAAAAAATAATTCAAACACATCTGCGGGTTTTTGCCCAGTTGTTCGGCATAGGGTTATTTCTCTCACTTTCACAGAGGTTTAACGCAATGCCCGGGCAATCACATCAACACAAACAATCGCTGCGCAAGCATATTTCAACTGCATTCTATGCGGCCTTTATTGCCAGCGTGAGCGGTGGCTTCACGATCGTCTATTCCAACACAGCCTATGCCGAAGCGCAGCAGGTCTTTGACTTCAAATTACCGGCTGGCAAACTGGAAGATGCACTCAATGCCCTGGCAAAGCAATCAGCAATCAGTCTGACTTTTGATGCAAACCAGGTCAAAGGCAAAACAGTGCCTGCCATCAAACAACTGTTAACGCGTGAGCAAGCGTTGCAATTATTACTGAAAGATACCGCTTTAGAAGCCAAAGCCACGAATGGCGCCATCATTATCGTGCCAAGGCCAGTCGCTGCACACACCGACACCTTGCCCGAAGTCAGTGTCAACGCAAGCCGTTCACGCATCGCCAACCCCATCTCCCAGCCATTTGCAGGCGGCCAGGTTGCAAAAGCCAGCCGCATGGGCATTCTTGGCAATGTCGATATTTTTGAAACGCCGTTTAGCACACAAAGCTACACTGAAGAATTCGTGCTTGACCAACAAGCAAGACGCCTGGCTGATATTATTGCTGCAGACCCCTCTACCCGCAGCGCGATGGCAGAGTATGGTGACAGTGAAACCTACCATATTCGCGGCTTTCCCTTATTCACCAACCAGGTGGGCATTAATGGCTTATACGGCATGACCGACCTGCGCCGTATTGCGCCTGATTTTTATGAACGTGTTGATGTATTAAAAGGCCCGGCCTCCATGCTCAATGGCAGCAGCCCGTTTGGCGTGACGGGTGGCAATATCAACCTGGTCTCCAAGCGTGCGGGCGACACGCCGCTTAATCGCTTTACCGCCAGCTATATTTCAGACAGCCAGTTTGGCGGACATTTAGATTTGGGAAGACGGTTTGGCGAAGACAATGCCTGGGGCGTACGCCTGAATCTGCTGGCACGTGATGGCGATACCCCGATCAGCCGCCAGTCAGACCGCATGCATATCGGCTCTCTGGCCGTAGATTATCGCGGTGAAAAACTCACCGCCAGCTTTGACCTGGCAAGCCAGGATCGCTTAACCAGAGGCTATTCAGCCAACATCACTTACGGTTCTGGTTTTGCACTCCCACGTGCACCGCAAAATGATAAAAACTTTGTCAACGACTGGGAGTTTTTTAAAGGCGACTCACATTATTGGATGACAAAATTCGAATACGAATTCACACCCGCCTTCACCGCTTATATTAACTACGGGCAAGCCAAAGGCAATGAAGAATATTTTTATGCGGGCTCACAAGGACGCCGCATCATCAACAGTGCGGGCGACTTCACCGCACGTGTCGGTGGTTATCGAGGCTGGTATGAGGTTGACACCTACGAGGTCGGCTTGCGTGGCTTTAAGCAACTGGGCAGTGTCAGCAACAATTATGCGCTTGTCTACAACGACTTTAATCGTACCGCTGGCGGTGCCGTCGCACATGCCACGGCGCCATACACCGGCAATATCTATCAAAGTCCTAACCTGCCCAAACCTAACGTTAACTTTGGCGTGATTCCACAAAACGGCGACTTGCAATTAAACAGCATTGGCCTCATCAACACCTTTGGTTTTGTGCAAGACAATGTGTTGCTCACCTTGGGTGCGCGTCAGCAAACACTTTACAGCGGGATTTTTAACAACGGTGTGAAAAAAGACGCTTATGATGAAAGCAAAGTCACACCAACGAGCGCGCTGCTGGTTAAACTAGGCAATTACTCTTTATACGGTAATTACAGCGAGGGTTTATCTCAAGGCGCCATTGCACCCAGCACGGCATCCAACCCCAACGAACAGTTACCGCCATTTGTCGCCAAGCAACATGAGGTCGGCGTGAAATATAATGCCGGTACCTTTGGGGTCACTGCCGCCGTTTTTCAGATTACGCAACCCAATACATTTACCACTACGGCCGGCCGTCTGGTCGATGACGGCGAACAGCGCAACCGCGGCCTGGAACTGTCGACATTTGGTCAACCCTTGAGTGGACTACGCTTACTTGGCGGCGTCACTTTTATTGATGCAGAGCAAACAAAAACACAAGACGGCATCAACAATGGAAAAGATGCGATTGGCGTACCAAAAGTTAATGTGGTCATCAATGGCGAATATGATATTTATGCGCTCCCCGGTTTAACGCTGACAGGCCGAATTTCCAGCTTTAGCGAGGCACAAGCGAATAATGCCAATACACAAAGCATTCCAGGCTGGACGACCTTTGATGCCGGGGCACGTTATGTCACACATATCTCTGGCAACAAAGTCACCCTACGTGCCAATGTGATGAACCTGGCTGATAAAAACTACTGGAACTCGGTATCACGCAGTTTTATCACCATGGGCGCCCCACGCACCGCGCTACTTTCAGCAACGATAGACTTTTAATGCCACACAAAGGCCTGCCAGGCAGGCCTTTACATCATCTCGCCTGGCACTGGATGGGCAGCATGCGGCCGATTTCCACCGTCAATGCACTACCCTTACCACGGATGGTATTCGGCCCGTTGCTGTAGATAAATCCAGAGCCACTAGGCTGCTGCGGCAAGCTGATTTCACTTTGTGCACGCATCAGCACCGCGCTGGCAGGTTCGGCCACAAAGCGTACACGCAATACTTCGCCATTCTGGCAATCAAACACCACTGCCTCGGAGCTAACTATCGGCGCCTTGGCAGCACATCCCGCAAGTGCCGAGGCAACACATACACTGCGCAGAAAAACCATCGCCAAACTCATACTGGCCTCGGCGCAAACATGATAATGGCCATGCCCAACATGGCGACGGTCACCCCCAGCATATCCCAGCCGGAAGGTTTAATGCCATCCACCAGCCACAACCAGATAATCGCAACGCCGATATAGACACCGCCATAAGCCGCATAGACACGGCCAGCCGCCGTTGGATGCAAGGTTAGTAACCAGGCGAACAATGCCAGGCTGAGTGCCGCAGGCACTAATAGCCAGGCACTTTTACCTGCTCTCAACCATAGATAAGGTAGATAACAGCCAACGATCTCGGCCACAGCGGTCAATGCAAATAGAAATAGTGTTTTCAGCAAAAGAATTCATTTCCAGAAGATAGGCGAACATTTATTCGCCTGAATGGGGTATTTAACCTGCAATGCAGTGTTATGTACACTCTGCTGCATCGGGTATGGCTTTTGCGGCACGCCTGTATTGCAGCCAGTAAAGTAAGACACCTATTGCAAGATTAAACACTGCCTGCAATAAGGGCAAAAACAGAAAAATAAGCCCTTCCTGCGGGTCAGGATACATCAGCACAGTCTGGCCATATATCCAGGCGACGACCAGCACTTCAAACACGGCAAACCTTAACCATTGTTTCTGGATATCACAGCGGTGAAAGAAATACCTGCCAGCAAAAAGAATGACATAAGGCATCACCGTCCACAATGTGATGAGTAAGCCCGCGCGTTGACTTAAAAAACGCAAACTGCTGGCGGCAATAATCTCGAAGCACACCGCCAATATGGCGCCAGCCAAGGCCACCAGCGATAGTTTTTGCGTGGGTTTCATCATACTTTCAAGAAATTTGTAGCCATCGGTAGCTGCTGATCTTGCCTGGCGGCAAATCAAACGAGCGCGTACCAGACAGGGTAAACGACGCGCCAAAAGAAACGGAAGCAGGCGCATCCAACACGGCGGTTGGCCGGGTTTTATCGACCACGAGCACCTCCACCTCGCTCGGCTCGGACTGGTTGCCGGCGTCGTCTTCAACCACCAGGCGGAAGCGATGCCGCCCCGGTGGCAAAGGATTCGTCGCATCTACCGTGACTTCAATGCTGACCGTGTTGGTTCTGATTTCCTGCCCTGGGATAAATTTTGCCATGCCACCCTCTCCTTTGTCGCAAAAGACGTGTGAACTTACCTGTCTCACAATGTATGACAGATTGCATGCTCGGGCAAGGGACAGTTTTACCATCAGCGGCGCAAGCCGGATTACTCCTGTTCTGAAATCAGCAGTTGATTATGGTCGGTTTTGAGGTAAAACGTACCGTTCTGGTCGATCTGGATCGCACGTATGCGATAGCCACTCAAGACCGGCTCGGCATACACCAGCGATGTTCCCTCTTTGCGCACACGGTACAAGGTGGTATTGCCCATGCCAGCGACAAACAGATCGTTATCCCAGAAGTCATTACGGCCGGTAGAGGGATATTTCACCAACGGGCCTATGCCAATCGAAGGCACGAAGGTCATCGCCGGTTTTTCGTAACCTTCGTGGCTATTGAATTTGTTGCCGTAATAGCCGCTCATGCCGTCGCGCTCGTAGATGGTGCCATAACTGACAATCGGCCAGCCATAATTCTTACCGCGTTTAATCAGGTTAATTTCATCGCCACCACGCGGACCATGATCGGTGAGCCATAGCTCATTACTCTCACGGTCAAAATACAAGCCCCCAGACGGTGAACGGAAGCCGGAGGCATAGACTTCTGCATTCAAGCGTTGCAAATCAATGCGCACAACCTTGCCCAGAGAGGTTGTTTTGTCCTGCACGCGGTCAGGCTTGGAAAAATCCCCCAGGCTGAGGTACAGCGTACGCTCATTCTCCCCTAGCGCCAATTTGCCACCCACCTGGTGGCCTAAAATCGGCTCTTTAATGGCCGGACGGCTGATATAAATCTCGCGGTCAAAACTGACTTCACTATTCTCGATATCAACCTCAAACTCACTCACAGCCAGCCGCACGCCATTACTTGCCTCATCCCAGGCGGTATAAGCCACATACAGGGTTTTGCCCACCAGCAAAGAATCTTTCACGCCAGACAACTCCCGGCAATACACCAACTGCTTGCTGCTGCTTTCGTCAGCCGAGGTTTCGCCACCGGGGATAAACTTAGCCAAGGGTTTGCCTGGCTTCACCAACTCCATGCTGTCGTTCTGGCGCACGAAAAACACTTCGCCACACTTGCTGATAAACAGAAATAGTTTCTTATCCAGCCGCTCAAAAGGGCCGGACGGATACTGATCTTCAAAAGGTAATTTATATTCCTTGAGGGTTTGCGTACCAAACACCGAGCTGATTCTGGGTGGCTCAGGTGCTTTATTAGCTTCTTTGTCAGCCTCAGCCGCTTCGCTGCCAGATAGCAATAACCTGGGGACAACATCGTCACCGGCCAGCGCGGTAACTGGCATGACACAACTAAGACACAAGACAACAACACTGAATGCCCTAAGGGCAGAGGTCGCGATTGAACATCGCTGATTAGAATAATGCAAAACAAGACTCTCCGTTAGCTAGCTTCTTTTCGAGTCCCCCATCCCAAAAAAGTTTATACAACCTTAAAAAGTTGAATTTAAAACAATTAAAATCAATAATTTATTTATTTTTATTAATGTAATTTGTCACTAAAATTTTTAATAACAAAGCAGAAATCATCACGCCCCAGGCGGCTAATGTCAACTTGATAAACGCTGCAAAGGCATCCTGCTGGCAAACTCCTTGCAAGAAAGAAAATGTACCCTCACAGCCAAAAGCCACCACTGCAAACGCAAAACCTGGCCCTAGGTGCAAAATGCTCAATCCATAAATCAAACCACGTAACAACTCAGACTCCAAACATCCAACAATAAACTACCTTTAATGCAACCGAACGATTCAATCCCTGCCCGCAAGGCTTACTGCATGCCTTTAAATATCTGGTAACTACCGCCGGTGTAATTACCTTGAAATGAAGTGGCCCTCACGCCAGCAGCAACTTCCATTTCGAACGGCACGCGCTCATAAGCATAAAAGTAGCGCCCTTTTTGCACGCAACGATCACAAGGGCTATTGTCATAACTATACACGTCAACCTGCGCATCGCCGACCCCCTGGATGCGCTGTTGATGATAGCCGGCAAGAATGACTTTCTCTATCACCACGCCAGGCGTGGTTTTAATCTGCCAGGTGACGGCTTCATAAGACATCAGGCCTAAAATAACCGGCGTTGTCTCATCACTGATATTCACGGTAACTGTGCGCTGATCTCTGCCAGGGCTCAATAATATCCGACACGTATTCACTTTACCTGCTGACTCACTTATCACCTGGCATTGTGCCCACCATGGTCGCTTATCAGCCGCTTCCGGCAATTGCCCCTGGTAAACCCCTATCACGTGCAAAGCAGCACGCGAAGCTGATTGAGGCTTCACAACAGGCACTTGGGTAATCGTGCTAGGAACAGTACTGCAACAAGCAACTACCAGCATTGGCACAACTAGCAGATAGCCTAATAATCGACGCTGATTCGTCATTCTTACTCTTTCTGGTCTGCGAACACATATCACTTTCTTACTGCAAGTAAGCTCAGTGATGTCGAAAAAAAGCCCCTGTCGGGGCCACAAGGTTTGAAATAGCCAACCCTGTTTATAAATGAATCACCCAGCTTTGCAATAGCCAGTTTGAGCTATGCCAGATATCCTTAACGCTTGATCGCCAGCACCAGCACACCCACCGCTACCAGCGTTAAGCCCAGCCACTCACGCGCATTTAAGCGCTCGCCTAAAAACAGGCAGGCAAACACCGCAACCAGCACCAGGCTCAGCTTATCGACCGGCGCCACTTTGGAGGCCTCACCGAGCTGCAAAGCACGAAAGTAGCAAATCCACGAACCACCGGTCGCCAGGGCGGATAAGCCGAGAAAAATAAGTGAACGGCTGGGCAGTGCGAAGGGATTGCTCCACTTGCCTGCCAGCCAGACGAATGGAGCCAGCACCAGCGTAATGAGCACTGTGCGAATCAAGGTGGCAAAATCAGAATCTATGCCCTGAATGCCGATCTTGGCAAAAATGGCCGTCAATGCGGCAAAACAGGCAGACAGCAGTGCCCAGAACAACCATTGGCTCACCATAAATGCAACTCCCGAATTTTGTAAGAGACCAGTATATCAAGTGCGCTCATGACCTTTAAAGAGATGACGTTTGCATAGAAATAAAAAAAGACCGGCCGCAGCCAGTCTTTTTTTATTTAAGGCAATTATTTGTCGTCGTTACCGATAAAGCGGTAAATCACCGCACCTAACACTGCCCCCACAATAGGTGCCAGCCAGAACAGCCAGAGTTGCGAAATTGCCCAGCCATCGACAAACACCGCGACACCCGTGCTGCGCGCAGGGTTTACCGAGGTATTGGTGACCGGGATAGAAATCAGGTGGATCAAGGTTAAACACAAGCCAATCGCAATCGGCGCAAAGCCTTGTGGTGCACGCTTATCGGTGGCACCCATAATCACAATCAGGAACATCATGGTCATCACCACTTCGCTGACAAACGCTGCCTGCAGGCTGTAGCCTCCTGGTGAATGCGTATCATAGCCATTTGAGGCAAAACCCGCGCTCACATCGAAGCCCGCTTTACCGCTAGCAATCACATACAATACGCCACCGGCCACAATCGCGCCCAATACCTGCGAAACAATATACGGCAGCAATTCTTTGGCATGAAAACGGCCACCAGCCCACAGCCCGATAGACACGGCCGGGTTCAGGTGGCAACCAGAAATGTGGCCGATGGCAAAGGCCATGGTCAGCACAGTTAAACCAAACGCGAGGGATACCCCCAGCAAGCCAATACCGACATCCGGAAAAGCGGCGGCCAGCACCGCACTGCCACAGCCCCCTATCACCAACCAGAATGTACCGAAAAACTCTGCGACATATTTTTTCATTGCGCCCTCTCCTTTTTTAAATAGCCGATGGTTTGCTCAACGCGTCAAAGCACATCAAGTGCCCATTAACAGCACGTTGAACGCTCAATATAGCAAACTATCGCCGCTAGCAATGCGATATGTTAAAAAATATTAAACACCCTATTTAAATACAACAAGAGATGCATCACGCATGCTAAAAATTAAAAAGGCCGGCAATTGCCGACCTTTAAAAATCCCCTTAACCATCATATGGTTAATGATCAATCCACATTCTGCCCAATGCGCCACAACACCCCTGATGGATCAGCAATGCAAAAGTCACGCATGCCCCAGCTTTGTAGCTGAATTGGCCATACTTTGACGCCATAGGTCTGAATAATGCCGCTTTCTTGTATTTTGTTCCACCAGGCATCCACATCCTGCACCAGCAAATGCATCATAAAATTCTCGGCCAGGTTATCGGCACAAAAATCCTGCAACAAAAAGCTCACATGCGCATAATGAAAATAAGCCACACCACCGCCTTCTGACGCCATGGTAAAGCCCATATCTTTATAAAACTGCTTGGAAAGCTCAAAATTTTTGGAAGGAACAAAGGCTTTGATTTCTGTGACGGTGAGATTAGACATCATGTGGTTTCCCGAATCTTTTTGATGATTAGCTCGCTAGTGTAAACGAATTCTACTTTGAACAAATTATGCCACCTCAGCACCCCAGGCCGGGTTCCAGACCACCTCCCACACATGGCCATCCGGATCCTGGAAGTAACCCGCATATCCAGCCCAGAATGTCTCGTGTGCGGGTTTAAGTATGTTGGCGCCTGCCGAGACCGCTTGCGCCATCACATGATCGACCTCTTGCGCCGACAACACATTATGCCCCAGCGTAAACTCGCTTGCACTGGCGGGTGCCAACGCCAAACCGGTATCATGGCTCATGCTCTTACGCGGCCATAGCGCCAGCTTCAAACCAGCAGCGAGCTGGATAAATACCACAGCGCCATACTCAAACTCCTGGCCGATAATGCCCTCGGTTTCAAAACCCAGCCCATCACGATAAAAGCGTAATGACCGTTCTAGGTCATCTACGCCCAGTGTAATGACACTGATGTGCGGCTTCATTGCCAGCCCCTACTGCTTGGGCGCATGCTGACGACTCACTTTTTGGCAAAATGCAGCCGTTTTCGATGTATCTTCTGGCTCTATATCATCCTCAAACGCATCCAACTTATTCAGAATCTCTTTTCTGCCCTGGTATTTGCGCTTGAGTTTGGCAAGCTTGTCATCCGTTCCTACACAAGACTGGCAGACAGCCTGATCAATATCAGCCTGCCTGTCTCCATCGTAGCCATACTCTCCGCGCCAATGGTCACAGGCCTCGCGCTGTTCCACAAACAGCGCCACGTCTTTGGGCAAGGCATTGCCTGCGCTCGCTGCGCCGCAGAAACACAGCAAAACGAGTGAATAAACACTTAAACGGTTAACCATCAACAGGATGCTCCGGTGTGTCGAGGATATATTGGTAAAAACCCAAGTCCAGCCAGCGGCCAAATTTGAACCCGGCTTGCCTGATCGTACCGGCATGTGTGAAGCCCAATCGCTCATGTAATGCAATACTGCCCGCATTTTCCACATCTATGCCACCGACCATCACGTGCACCTGTTGATCCCTTGCCGCAGCCATCAACTGCTGCATCAGGGCCAGCCCAATGCCTTTGCCGCGATGTGCCGGATGTACATAGACTGAATGCTCCACCGTATATTTATAGGCAGGCCAGGCACGAAACGACCCGTAACTGGCAAATCCCAACAACACGCCCTCATGATTCACCGCACCAATCACCGGGAATCCATGCAAGGCTTTAGCCTGAAACCACGGCAGCATGGCATTGAACACACGAGGTTTGTAATCATACAGCGCCGTCGAATGTAGAATCGCATCATTAAAAATATCGAGGATTTGCTGCGCATGCGCCTCATGATTGCAAGCAACAAACTGCAAGTGGCTCTCCCAAACGACACCAGCGCATGTGCGCTGGCTATTTTTAATTACAGGGCTGCCGCATCACGGCATCCCATTCAATACAGCTTAAGCAGGCGTTGCAAACTTCAGGCCGATAATACCAATCACAATAAACGCCAGGCTGATCAACCGTAAAGGATGTGCCGACTCACCTAGCAGCACAATGCCAAGGATCACTGTACCAACCGCGCCCACGCCTACCCAAATTGCATAAGCCGTACCCATAGGCAGCGACTTCATCGCCACCCCGAGTAAACCAAGGCTAATCACCATAGAAAGCACCGTGCCCACCGTCGGCCATACACGCGTAAACCCTTCGGTGTATTTCAGCCCAACCGCCCAGCCAATTTCAAACAACCCTGCAATCACAAGAATGACCCAGTTCATAAACACCTCACAATGATATAGGGCCGTCCCCAATTGAAGAAAGCAGTGAGGTCGTCCCCACGCCATGCGAAGCATATCACCTCAAACGGCATAGGCGAAGTGCGCTTATGCTAGCTTGCTGAGCACGCGCGTCAATCTATCCAGATTTTGTTCATTGGCTGGCACGACAATATGCCTAACAGCTTCGGCAGTCTCAACATCCGCAAACGCTTGCGCCCAACTCACCTCCGTGCCATTGGCGACGGCAGTCAGCTTCACGGTCAGCGTAAATAATGGCGCACAAACATGCTCAATCACGATCTGGCTATTCGGCTCCAGCGCAGCAAACACGCTCTCATTCGGATAACGCTGACCATCCGGGCCATGCATCACAAATCGCCACTGACCACCCGGCTTAAACTCGAACACTTCAAAGGTATTCGTAAACCCTTCCGGGCCCCACCATTTCGCAAGCAGTTCTGGCATCGCAAAAGCACGGTAAACCGCCGCTGGTGAATAGGGCAGCCGCCTGGACGTACGCATTACTCGATCTTCACTCATCATCAGTGCCCTCTACTTCCTGAAAGGATCCTCTTATAAGCCGATATGTGCTCTTAATACCTTCACGACGCCTTCCCCTGCCGTTTTGGCAGCACCTTCGGCAAACTTTTTAGCCACCCCTTTGAATGTTTCCAGTCTTTCTTTATCAGTTTTTTTCTTTTTGGCCTCATCGTAGCCTTTTTTAAAGACTTCGATCTCTGCTGGATCGAACACAGCTGAAAGCACTTCAAACAGGCCGGCCGCACTGACCTTCACAATTTCAGTGTTAAATGAATAATCAAAAATATGCTGATGTATTTTAAGTTGTCCTTGTAGCCAGTTCTTGGCCAGCGAGTCTTCAATAATCAGGCATATTTTCTCCCCTTCCGGCTCCAGGCTAGCTTTACTGAGTGCCGCAAGCAACCGGCCCTGGGCCTGGTCTTCAATACGCCCGCCAAACTTCAAGGCCGCGTCGTATCGGAGTTTTTTCACTTTAGCCACAGGTGTTTTAAGCCGTTCACTCACCGTTTGGTTGCTATAAATTACCAAGGGGGAGCCATCCAAACCATAGGTATCAAGCAAGTGCATCACCAGCGCATCTATATCCGCTTTGGGCATGGAGCCCAAGCCGAATCTTAAATAATTACTTAAAAAATCTTTTTCGAATGTGCTCATGCGCCGTGTATTCCAAAATGGTTAGAAATAAGTATCCAACAAAAAATTTCGATTTTATTTAACCTTACCTCTATAATTCAATAGAAAATATTTTTTATTATTAATCCATAGAGTAAGTCTTTTTTAGAGCACCTTAAATAAGGAGAGCTTATGGATAATTCACCTTCTCAATCGTCGCCAAAGTTATTTCCCTCTATCACCGAGCGACTGCACCGCCTGCATTACAGCCAGCGCACTGAGGCGTCTTATATAGCGTGGATTAAACGCTATATCCTGTTCCATGACAAGCGGCACCCACGTGACATGGGTGCGATTGAAGTGGCCGCATTTTTAAGCCATTTGGCGATTGATAAGCAGGTGGCAGCCAGCACGCAAAGCCAGGCGAAAAGTGCGTTGCTGTTTTTGTATGACGAGGTACTAGGGCAAACATTACCAACGCTTGAAAATGTCACCAAAGTGGTGGCAAAAAAGCAATTGCCGGTGGTACTGAGCACGCAAGAGGTGCAGGCGATACTTTCGCGGCTGGATGGCAATATGTGGTTATTGGTAAGTTTGCTCTACGGCAGTGGCTTGCGGGTGATGGAGTGCTTGCGTTTACGGGTGGCGGACATTGACTTTGCAAAGCTGGAACTTTTTGTACGCGATGCACAAGGCCACAAAAACCGCATCACGCTACTGCCTGCTAGCCTGGTGAATTCTTTAAAAGCGCATTTACAGTCAGTGGCAGCATTGCATACAGCCGATTTAGCCAAGGGCTTTGGCGAAGTGTGGATGCCTGCAGGCCTGGCAAAAAAATATCCGGATGCAGGCAAGGATTGGGCGTGGCAGTATGTGTTTCCATCAAGCAGGTTGTCGGTCGAGCAACAGTCCGGTGCAGTGCATCGCCATCACGCCGATGAAAAGCCGATACAGCGTGCGGTGAAAAAAGCGGCTACGCAGGCTGGCATTAAGAAGGAGGTGTCGCCCAACACCTTGCGCCATAGTTTTGCGACGCATTTGCTAGAGGGTGGCTATGATATTCGTACAGTGCAAGCGCTACTTGGACATGCAGATGTCTCAACTACCATGATTTACACGCATGTGCTTAACAAGGGCGGACGGGCCGTGAGTAGCCCGCTAGATGTGACTTAAAACCAGATGTGATTTAAAACCAGTATTTGGGATAGCTCCCCTCACGCGTGAGGTTGTTATATATCAGCGCAACAACGGTGATGACAATGGCGCCAAACAGGGTGGGAAACCACAAAAACTGCCAGCTAATGGCACCCTGGCTGGCGATCAACCAGACGATAACTGGATTAGAACCTGCAGGAGGATGCACGGTCCGGGTGAACATCATGGCCGCAATCGCAAGGCCTACCGCAATCCCTAGCGCCCACCAACCAACGCCCAGTTGAGACACGACCAGCAGACCGATCAACGAACTTAAAAAGTGGCCACCAATCACATTGCGTGGCTGGGCAAACGGTGCATCCGGGTAAGCAAACAAAATGACGCATGACGCGCCAAATGACCCCAGCACCAGCAACTGATCTAGGCGCGCACTCATCAGCGCGGCAATACTGATGGCAATCATGCCGCCCAACCCAGCCATGAGGATGGCTTTGCCTGTGAACTTTGGCGGCAATGACGCGTGCTCACCGGCAAGTTTATCTAACAGTTTCATGTTCTCTCCCTGAGATATTGTCGTGGACCATTCGTCCGCAATGTTGCCAGAAAGAGAGCCTGCCCGGCAAGGATAGGTTAAGCCGCCGATGAATATTGGTTAAGCCCGATCAGTTGCGCAAACTGATCGGCAGGCATGGGCTTACCGAATAACTCGCCCTGCCCTTCTTCACAGCGTTTGGCGCGCAAATACTCATATTGCGGCTGGGTCTCTATGCCTTCAGCAATCGCTTGCAGGTCGAAAGCATGCGCAATGTCCAGCGTCGCACTGACCACGGAATCGTCTTTCTTTTGCTCCAGCATGCCTTGCACAAAGCTGCGGTCAATTTTAATACGCGTCAGTGGATAGGTTTTGAGCAGGCTGAGCGATGCGTATCCGGTACCAAAATCATCAAACGCAATGCCAACGCCATAGGCTTTCAGCCTGTGCAGAATATTCAGCACCACCTCATCGCCATCAAGGGCAATATTTTCTGTCACTTCTAGCTATAGCGCAGAAGGCGGCAGACCATGCCTCGCCAGCGTGGAGACCACCTCGGCATATAAATCCCCCGCCTGGAACTGCGCACCAAACAGGTTGACGCCGATACGCAACTCAGCGCCTGTATGTCTGCGCCAATAAGCCACTTGCGCGCAGGCTTCATCCAGCACCCAAGCGCCAACGGTGGCTGCCAGCGTACCATTTTCAAGCGCAGGTAAAAACGAAATGGGGGCCAGGATGCCACGCTTTGGGTGGCGCCAGCGGATCAATGCCTCAGCGCCCGTCACCGTGCCGGTCGTCAGGTTCACTTGGGGCTGGTAATAGAGCAGGAATTCGCCTTCATTCACTGCGCGATACAGCTCCATGGCATACAAGCGCCTGGCGACAGCCTCCAGGCGCAATACTGGGCTGAACACACAGGCACGCCCTCGCCCCATGGCTTTGGCTTTAAATAAGGCCAGGTCAGCATCACTCACCAATTCCAGGGTTTCGTGTGCATGCACAGGTGCCAGCGCCACGCCGCAACTGGCAATCACACGCACTTCGTCTTCATGCATCACAATTGGCTGCGCAATGAGGTTAATGGCCTGCTCTGCAAGCGCTAGCGCGTACTCAGGGCTGGCGACATCAAGCAGCACAATCGCAAATTCGTCGCCACCTATGCGTGCCACCACGCCTGCTGCACCCACCATCTCGCTCAGGCGGTGAGCCATTTCCTTAAGAAGGTTATCGCCGCAGGCATGGCCCAAGGTGTCATTGATATCTTTGAAGCTATCCAGGTCAATCATGAGTACTGCAATCGGGATATTGGCAACAATCGCGTCTTCGACGACGCGATAATACCTGGCGCGGTTCGCCAGGCCAGTCAATGGATCCACCGTGTTCTGCTGATCCGTTTCAGGCTCGGCCAATCGCTGTGCAGTAATATCTTTCAGGATGACCTCAAAGCGCATTTCACCGTCGGCTTTCCAGCCAAACAGCGAGAAGCCCAGTTGAAACTCACCGCCGCCTTTACGTAAACCGCGTGCTTCAAAAGACATATCCAGGTCATCAAGGGACCCGGCCGTTACTGCACGCGAGACCATGTCGCGAAACGCTGCGCGGTCACGTTCGACCAGCAGCATTTCAACCGGCTGCCCAATACCTTCAGCCAGGCTATAACCATGAGATTGTGCGGCAGCCGTGTTCCAGGCAGTGATTTGGCCGTGGTCATTAAACCAGACCACCGGTGTAGAAGAATGCCCGGCATAAGAAGCAAAATCGGGACGGGAACGGTTGGTCTGGGTTTCAATACGCTTGAGCTCCAGCCGGTCTGAGACCATCTGTGCCAGTTCCTGCAAGCGACGTTGATCATCAGGAGAAAAGTCAAAACGCGGCCGACTATCCACCACACACAAGGCCCCTAGCGCCAGGCCATCGGGCGAAAGTAAACGGACGCCGGCATAAAACCGCAATTGCGCCTCGCCAGTGACTAGCGGATTATCATGAAAGCGCTCATCCTGTCTGGCATCAGGTACCACCATGACTTCTACCTGATTGATGGCATGGGCGCAAAAAGAGACATCACGCCGCATATCGACTTCACCGACACCGGTGACTGCGGCAAAAAAGACATGGTCACTGCCTATCATATTGACAGCAGCCACCGGCATATCAAACATACGGGCAGCAATCTGGACCACAGGATCCAGGCTTTTCACCAACCCTTCACTATTTAAACCATGGTCATACAAGGCTTGCAACCTTGATTGTTCATTGGCCAGGATGGCAGGGCACTTCATCACAATCTCCTTATCTGAGAGCTTTTGACTGATGTCTTGATGGTCTAATGTAGCGCCTTAATTTAGCATAAATATAATTATTTTAAATAGTGCTCTACAAAAAAAGCCGCCGCGAATATCGCGGCGTGAGCTTAGTCGTGATGTTTTTGTGCATCGCCAATATGACTCTGGCCACGTAACCTCGCCAGTTTGACCTGTTTCTGGCGCTCGCGTAGCGACTCTTTTTTATCGGCAGAGAGTTTGTCAAAGCAATAAGGGCAAGAGATACCCGCTTCGTATTGCTCGCTTTGCATTTCCTCTTGAGTGAGCGGCATGCGGCAGGCATAGCATTGGTCATGATCGCCCACTTCCAAGCCATGTTTCACGGCGACGCGTTGGTCAAACACAAAGCAATCGCCCTCCCACAGGCTTTGTTCTTTAGGAATGGTTTCCAGGTATTTGAGGATACCGCCTTGCAAGTGGTAGACCTCTTCAAAGCCCTGTTGCTTCATATAAGAAGAGGCTTTTTCACAGCGGATGCCACCGGTGCAGAACATGGCCACTTTTTTGTGTTTGGTTTTATCGAGATTATCTGCCACGTATTTGGGAAACTCACGGAAGGTGGTCGTTTTCGGGTCTACTGCATTTTTAAACGTACCAATATGCACTTCGTAATCGTTGCGCGTGTCGAGCACAATCACATCGGGATCAGAAATAATCGCATTCCAGTCCTCTGGTTTCACATAAGTGCCAACCACCAGATTCGGGTCTACCTCGGGCACGCCCATGGTGACGATTTCTTTTTTCAGCTTGACCTTCATGCGGTAAAACGGATGGCTGTCGGCCCAGGACTCTTTATGTTCCAGGTCAGCCAGGCGTGGATCCTGGCGCAAGTGTGCCAGAATGGCGCGGATATCGTCCGGCGCCCCGGCAATGGTGCCGTTAATCCCCTCTTTGGCCAGCAACAAGGTGCCTTTGATATGCAGATTCTGGCAGGCTGCCAAAATCGGTTGTTGCAGGTCTTGATAGTCATCCAGCGTGACAAATTTGTAGAGGGCGGCGGTGAGGTATTGGCTCATTTCAACACGGGCTTTATTTCAAAAGCGCGATTTTACCACTGTAACCCCCTGATGCAAAAAGAAAAACGGGCACCAGGCCCGTTCATCTCACATCGTTAAAACAGCCCATCAGGACTGAATCACCAGGATTTCGGCTTTGCCGAGGCCACCCATATCGCCCATCCAGCGCTGCACGCGTTGGCTGCTGATCTGCGCAAAACGGCTATCCAGCCGCTTGAAAGACTTATACAGAATATTGAGGAAAGGTAATTTATGGAACCCGCAGTCTACCCAGGTCGCTTGCTCGGCAGGCCTGTGAGCCAATAACAAAGTACCGCGCTTCATGCCATAGCCAAGGTGAGCGCCCGTGGTGCCAAGCACGCCCAACGTGCCCGCCATCATGTCAGAGCCACAATAATCACCGGCATTACCTTCAATCAGCAACATGCCGCGGCGCATACGGTCACCCGCACGCGCCCCCACATTGCCTGTGCAAATCAATACGCCATTTTGCAGTTGCGCGCCTAAAAAGTCCCCGGCATCGCCTGTCACGCTGATTTGGCCGGTAGTCATACCAAAGCCTATGTATTGATGGGCAGACGTGGTGTTTTTAAAAGTCACCGCCGCCGCTTCTGAAGCAGTGTCTACGCTGACTTCAAACACATCCGCCACACTTAGGTTAGCGGCCAGTTTGATGCTTGCAATCTCAGCCACTGTTTTGCCTTGCAAGGCTTCTGGCAACAAAGCGCGACAATCAACGCTACGTGAAACGGCTTTCGCCGTTAAAGTGATATGGCTCATGCGCTGACCTCCCCGCTTAAAATTGGGCGTAACTTAAAGTGATGCTGGCCTAACTTGCCGCCATAGTTACCGGCAGAAATACGCAAAATGCCATTATCTTTGCCCAGGCTACAAGCCGCTTCAATCCCGGCTTTCATGGAAACAGCAATATCTTCAAACGTCAGGCCATTGACCACGATTTCCATCACGCTTTCTACACGTGGATCGAGCTCGCTCTTGACCACACCTTTGAGTGTCGGGCAGAAGGCATCATTGGTACTGGCGAACATTTTGGGATATTTGCTACCAACCTTGGAGCCGGAGCGCACCACACCACCGGGGAACGGCATAATCACATTAGGCAACTTGCGCATGGCATCAATCGCCGCTTCACAGGCCGTGAGCACTTGCGCCTGGCTGGCGCCCAACACCAGGAAGTTGCCGCCACCAATGGCGCGCACCATGCCAGTGGTTTCTTCGGTCAAAAATTCGCCATCCATGACCGGAATACGCCAGTAGCGTTTGAGCTTGCCATTCGCATCCGGGATTTGTTTAGACACCTGGTAACCATCGCCAAAAAAGCGCAAATGTTTGCCCAGGCTGATCATGTCCTCTGACTCAATGCCAGCAAATGCCGCCGCCGTTGGGCAAGTGAGGATACATTGCCCCATACGCGTTTCCAGCTGTTGCATCAGCACTTTGCTACCCATGGCGAACATGAGTACGCTGAGGCCAGGACGGCCATCTGGCGTTTCGTCCTCAGTCAACTCACGCTCTATGCCCGCCTCTACGCCACAACCAATCACGCTGGTGGCAAAGCCAGTCATGGCATTGGCAGCGTTATAAGCCCAGCGCAGGTTTTGCGCGGTAATCAGGATACGCGTGCCACGCATATTGAATGCTTCGGCAAAGGTATCGTCTATCTCTACTCCGTTAATCACCATAATTACCCCTGCGCATGGTTAATGACATGATTGCGGCCATCTTCCGCAATATGGTCATTCGAAATTTTGAAGTTGTTCATTTGCATGGTGTGGTAGCGGTCAAAATACTGTTTGATGTCTTTTTCCACACCGACATCAAATGCTGGCTTGGCAGTATGCGTTGCACCCCATACCACTTTCACCACTTTACCCTCTTTCACCACCAGCTCGCCGTCTTTAAATACCAAGTCTGGCTTGGCAAACATGGCTTCTTTGTCGGCCTGGTCGGTATACACCGTAATATCCGCTGCCGCGCCTACGCCCAGATGGCCACGGTCTTGCAGGCCAATCAATTTGGCTGGCGCTGAGCGCGTCATGGTGGCGATTTCATACAAACTATATTCACGGTCCAGTGACTTCAGGTTACTCATGGCTTGCGCATCCAGGTTGAGCTTGTCAAACGCATCGTTACGGAAGGTTTTATCCATCAGCAAACGAATCAGGTGCGGATAGCTGGTAAACGGCGCGCCGTTCGGATGGTCAGTGGTCAGGAACACGCGCCAAGGGTCATCCACACTCAAAAACACTTCCAGCCCAATCGCCCACTGCAAGGCATTCACATAGTTCTGGTCACGGTATTTAAACGGCACCACACCACAACCGGCATCACATTCAATGTCCATAATCACCGATTTTTTCGGATTGGCGACTTTGGCGTTCAAATGTTGCATCATATTATCGCCAGAGGCGGTCACGGTTTGCCCGAACAGAATCTGACCCACATCGGCAGTAATATGCTTATTGCTATTGATCGCTTCAGCAATATTGGCTGCCGCAGAAGAAAACTTTTTATCGCCCTCTGTGCCGTAGCTGTGAAACTGGATATGCGTGAGATGCATGGGTAAGCCATCGCTAGCGCCCATGGTGTCTAAAGTGGTCTGGAAGTTACCCGCCACGCCCAGGTTATTACAGTGCACATGCAAAGGCTTGGCAATGCCAATCTCGTTCACCGCACGACTCAAAGCCTGCAGAATACGGCGCGGTGTGATGTGGTAATGGCTGTGCTGCTGATCTAAATCCTGGCGACGCACATTGAATTTAAAGGCAGAAATACCGCCCGGGTTAACCACTTTAATGCCTATGGTTTGTGTCGCATGCAGCGTCCAGGCCACGTAGTCGTTAATGGTTTTCTGGTCGGCATTCTGGCTCAGCAAACGTAAAAAGTAATCGTCGTTACCCAACATGGCGTAGCCGCCTTTATCGATCATGGGCGTATCACCCATTTCCATATGTGCCTGACGCGCATTGACGGCCAAAATGGCAGGTTCAAACGCGGCGGTATAGCCCATTTCGATATAGCGCATGCCAGTATCTGTGGTGTTTGGCGTGGCGTGATGGCTACAGTTGGCGCCGCAAATATGTGCCTCAGGCTCTTCCAGGCGGCGCATGGCCTGATATTCTGGCAGCAGCATACGCGCAATATTCACTTTACCGCCGCCGATATGGCTGTGCATATCAATGGCACCAGCCATGACAATCTTGCCATTCAGGTCGTGCACCTGACCGATTTTTTCACTGTCAGCCGGTTTGGCAATAATACGGCCATCGCGAATATAGATATCCTGCACCACCCCATCTTTATGGTTGGCCGGGTCTATCACTTTGGCATTCTTGAGTAGCGTAATCATGCCAAATCTCCTTGTAATTGGGCTTCTATCAGGGCCACCACTTGCGATAAAGTCGGTAAATCAGAAGGTTTGGCGGCAGTCAGCGGCAGGGTCACGGAACCGTCAACACGGAACTGCTGGCCATTGCAATCGAGGCCAGGCGTCGCCACTGGAATAAACACAGCAGGCGTGACATCAAACTGGCTGTCAGGAGCACCCAGCACGATGACCGGCCCCGTGCCAGCCGGCGGCATGGCGTCCGGGCTATAACTATTTACCCAGACGACTGCATCATGACTTTCCCACTCTGGTGCGTCAATAATGACGCCGTTGAGCCAGGTGTGCGCATAATTGACGCTGGTGTCGCCATCGCTACCGCCCATAGATAAACCCATGGCGCGGCTCTTCTGGTTGAGCGCGACCACGGTTTCGGTAATATTTTCAATGGTGAGTTCAGCATGATCGTAATGCAAATCTTTAGATACCCAGACCAGCGTGGCATATTTAGCTGCCTTCAAGGTGTCAGCCAGTGTTTTTAACGTGCTGACGGCAATACCGGAAACTGAGGCCGCCGTGACTGGCTTATCCATTACCAATGCACGCAAAGTCGCTACTACTTCAGGCAAATGCTCAGCAGCACACGCGATTACTTCCGGCGCACGGCCATCCGGTGAGATCCCCGGCTTGGTGCTCAACTTATCGCCACCCAGGTAAATAATCTTGCGCGCAGCAGGATCGGTAAACATGGCGTCATCAACCCAAACGACGCGATCAAAGAAACGCGTATTGTGGGTCACCACATCGGTGCCTATCATCAGAATCACATCTGCACGGTTACGCACTTCAGTCAGCGTCGTCGTCTGCCAGCCGCGGTGTTGCAACACTTTCATATTGCGCAGCGTGCTGCTGGCGTTCATGTGCGTCATCGCTGCACCTGTGTGCTGGGCCAGGCGCACCAAGGCGCGCGCGCCATGCACATCGGTACTACTGCCAGCCACCAGTGGTGTGTTTGCCTGCTTGAGCACGGCAACCGCGGCAGTAACCGCGTCTGTCAGCGACGCAGCGCGTCCGGCAATCTGTGGTTGTGCGCCCGTGCTTACCCGCGCATAGAATTTTGCTGCCTTGCCACACGAAAACTGCTGCCTGGCAATGGCATCCCCCGAAATATCGTCACATAGCAAGCCACAGGCCGGGCATGCATGCATACTGTCTTGTTGATTTGTCATGGCTTATGAGGTCTCTCGTTTTGATCGTCCATTTATTGAAAACGAATATACACGTGATCGTTGGAAACCAACACATCATAAAACATCTATGTTGGATAGATAAAAAAAATAAAGCAATGAATGCCTGCTATTTAAAGCAATAAACTGACAAAAGTCATCACTTAGATATATCAATGCGGTTTATCAATCACGTTAAAAATAGTAGAATGCTCGTTTGTTTTCTTGTTAATTAACTTATTGGAGTTCTCATGGCTTTAGAGCGCACACTCAGCATTATCAAACCAGACGCAGTTGCAAAAAACGTGATTGGTCAAATCTACACCCGTTTTGAAAACGCCGGTTTGAAAATCGTGGCTGCTAAATTCACGCAATTGACACAAGCTGAAGCTGAAGGCTTTTACGCTGTGCACAAAGAGCGTCCTTTCTTCAACGACCTGGTGAAGTTCATGATTTCCGGTCCAGTGATGATTCAAGCGCTGGAAGGCGAAAACGCTGTGTTGAAACACCGCGAACTGATGGGTGCAACCAACCCTAAAGATGCAGCGCCAGGCACTATCCGTGCTGACTTTGCTGAAAGCATTGATGCGAACGCTGTGCACGGTTCCGACTCACTGGAAAATGCAGCGATCGAAATCAAATACTTCTTCGGTTAATTATTCAAGTTTCGTCTGCATCGACGTTTCAGTGATATCGAATTAGGAAATACACTTGGTTAATTTACTCAATCTTAACCAACCGCAACTCGCCGAGTACTTTGCAAGTCTCGGCGAGAAGCCTTTTCGCGCCAAGCAATTAATGCGCTGGATGCATCATTTCGGGGTGCTAGACCTCGATCAGATGACCGATATTGCCAAAACCCTGCGCGAAAAACTGCGCCAGGAAACCGAATTCAAATTGCCTGACATTCAGCTGGAGCAAGTGTCTGATGATGGCACTCGCAAATGGCTGGTCGGCACCAACAATCTTAAAGACGGCACCGCCAATAGCGTAGAAACCGTCTTTATCCCTGAAGATGACCGTGGCACATTGTGCATTTCCAGCCAGGTCGGCTGTGCTCTGGAATGTACGTTTTGCAGTACCGGCCGCCAGGGCTTTAACCGCAACTTAAACGTCTCCGAAATTATCGGCCAGTTATGGATCGCTAATCACGCTTTGCGCCAGGCGCCAGGCTACGATTTGCTGCCGCCCGGCGAACGCATTATCTCCAACGTGGTGATGATGGGTATGGGCGAGCCGCTGGCCAACTACGACAACGTGGTCACCGCCATGCAAATCATGCTCGATGACAGCGCCTACGGCCTCAGCCGCCGTCGCGTGACCTTGTCGACCAGCGGCATGGTGCCGGCCATGGATCGCCTGAAAGAAGACTGTCCGGTGGCACTGGCGGTGTCTTTGCATGCGCCTAACGACGCGTTGCGTGATGAAATCGTGCCTATCAACAAGAAATACCCGATTAAAGACCTGATGGCCGCCTGCGAGCGCTACCTGGTCAAGGCACCGCGCGACTTTGTGACGTTTGAATATGTGATGCTGGACGGTGTGAACGACACACTGGAACATGCCAAGCAACTGATTAATATTGTGCGCAATATGCCGTGCAAATTTAACCTGATTCCTTTTAACCCGTTCCCTAACAGCGGTTACGGCACCTCCAAACCGATGCAGGTACGCGCGTTTCGTGATATGTTAATGCAGGCTGGGTTTGTCGTCACCGTGCGTAAAACGCGTGGCGATGATATTGATGCTGCCTGCGGACAGCTCGCAGGCAAAGTGCTGGACAAAACCAAACGTACAGAAAAAACCATCGCGATTCATCCGGAACAGTAAGCCATGAAAACAACCCTCTTCACGCCATCCGCGGTCATGCTTACCTTGGCCTCTGCGCTGTGGCTGACTGGTTGTGCACAAAACCCGTCGTCCAATAGCAACAATTCTCCGTATGACCAGCAACCCATAGGCCGCGAAACTGGCGATGTGGAGTCTGCACGCGTGCATACAGAGTTAGGGGCTGAGTATTTCCGCCTCAGACGTTACGACGTGGCACTGGAAGAATTTAACACCGCGATTGAGCGCAGCCCAAACTATGCGCTGGCTTACAATGGCCTGGGCCTGGTGTATGCGGCGATTGGCGAACAAGGCCGAGCTGAAGAAGCGTTTAAACGCTCTATCCAGTTGCAACCGGCTAACTCTGAATCACATAATAATTATGGCCGCTTCTTGTGCGACCAGGGCAAATATGACGCCTCACAAAAAGAGTTTATGCAGGCGGTGAAAAACCCGCTCTACAAAACTCCGCAAGTGGCGCTGTACAACGCTGGCGTGTGTGCGTTGCGGGCACAGCAAAAAACACAGGCAGAAAACTATTTCTTCCAGGCTTTGCAAGTTGATCCGTTAGCACACACCAGTGCTTATCAACTGGCTAACCTGCAATTTTCACGTGGCGAACCGGCACTGGCACTGAATACCTTGCAAAATAGTGTGAACGTTGCCCCCACACCAGAGTCATTATTTTTGGCAGTACGCATTTGCCGGGCATTACACATGCCGGATGATGCCAGCTACTACAGCGTTCAATTGCATAAATTGTTCCCGAATGCCAACGAAACCAAACAATTGCTGAAAATGGAGTAAATGCGCGTGACGTCAGAAGACAAAACCAACGTCAACCCTGTACCGGCAGAGGCAGCAGACAAACCTAAACGTGGTCGCAAACGCAAAACGGTGACCGAGCCCGCCTCCGACCAGGCCTATCAGGTCGCCATGGAAAGCCAGGGCATAGAGAATCAGGCCATGAAAAGCCACGACATGGAAAGCCAGCAGCTACAAACCAGCAGTGATGTAACGCAGGCCACCACTGCCGAGCACCCGGACGCCCCCGAAGAATATGGCGCAGCCATGGCCTTGGAAAGCGCGCCACAACCCGCCAGTGCCACGCTGGCCTATGGCTCAGGTTGCGGCAACGTGCTGAAAGCAGCGCGTGAGGCGCAAGGCCTGAGCATTCATGAAGTGTGTAGCCAGTTGAGACTAGGCCTCAAACAGATCCAGGCCATTGAACAGGATGATTTTGACAAGCTACCACAGCCAAGCATTGTGCGTGGCTTTATTCGCAATTACGCCCGCCTGCTCAACATTGACGTCAACCCGATTCTTGAAGCCTATCAACGCATTGTGCCCAATAAAGCACCCCTGCCACTGAGCGTGCGCTCCAACGCCAGTCGGTCAGTGATAGATCAGCCAGCGCCAGGATTCCGTCCGCAACGATTGCTGACATTCCTGATTTTCCTGGTATTGGCAGGCATTGCAGCCTATTTTTATATTAACCATATCAAGCCACAAGCTTTAAAAGATGCGGCTTTGGCCTTGGATGTGGATGAGATTGCTGAGACCACCGGGCAGGAAATTCCGATTCCGGTGCCTGAAGCTGCGCCTGCGCCAACTGACATTGCCCCAGTGGCTCCGGCGGCACAAAATGTAGATGCCAGCCCAGCAGCCGTAGATAATTCTGCAGTTACTCCAGCGACGACTGGCAATGATGCAACCGCAAATGCAGCAACTGCATTCCCTGCGAACAACGCGGTGACAAATAACACCATTGTCAGCACGCCGACGCCAGCCACCACGCAGGCAGCAGAAGGCACCACCTTGCAGGCAACCGAGCCGCAAAAAGCCAGCCTGGTATTTAAAGTCAATGAAGACTCCTGGGTGCGTATTGAAGACCTGCAAGGTAAAAAAGTCTTTAGCGAAGTCATGCCTGCAGGTTCCGAGCGCCAGGTCACCACCGAAAAACCAGTCAATATTACTGTAGGCCATGCCAGCGGCACCCAGTTGACGATTGATAACCAACCTTATGATTTAACACAGGCCACCCGTGGCCGCGTGGCACGCATTCA
Source organism: Methylophilus sp. 'Pure River' (assembly GCF_046765995.1). Classification (NCBI taxonomy): domain Bacteria; kingdom Pseudomonadati; phylum Pseudomonadota; class Betaproteobacteria; order Nitrosomonadales; family Methylophilaceae; genus Methylophilus; species Methylophilus sp. 'Pure River'. The sequence goes on from NZ_JBKOUE010000005.1 coordinate 195,957, forward strand.
ATTGAAATAACCATGATATCCCGTAGAAACACCCGTCAGGTAATGGTCGGCCATGTGGCAGTCGGTGGCGGCCTGGATGGCACGACCGTCTCCCCTGTCGTCGTGCAGAGCATGACCAATACTGATACTACAGATGCACAAGCCACCATTGCCCAGGTCTATGAGCTGTGGCAAACCGGCTCAGAGGTGGTACGCATCACCGTCAACAGCGCTGAAGCCGCTGCACAGGTCTCCACGATTCGCAAAGGCCTGGATGCCTTGGGTTGCAATGTACCGCTGGTGGGTGACTTTCACTTTAACGGCCACAAGTTGCTGCAAGCCTACCCTGACTGCGCTGAAGCGCTGGCCAAATACCGTATCAACCCTGGTAACGTCGGCAAGGGCAGCAAGCGTGACGAACAGTTTGCCGCCATGATTGAAGCCGCCATACACTACAAAAAGGCCGTGCGTATCGGCGTGAACTGGGGCAGCCTGGACCAGGCAAAAATGGCACAAATGATGGATGACAACGGCAAAGCCGCCAATCCTTTATCTGCCGATGCCTTGATGCGTGAAGCCTTGATCCAGTCTGCACTCGAAAGCGCGCAACAAGCGGTTGACCTGGGGTTAAACCCGAATCAAATCATTATTTCTTGCAAAGTGAGCAATGTACAAGACCTGGTCCTGGTGTATCAGGAGCTTGGCAAACGTTGCGACTACCCTTTGCATCTGGGCCTGACCGAAGCAGGTATGGGCTCAAAAGGCGTGGTCGCCTCCACCGCTGCCCTGGCCATTTTGCTGCAACAAGGTATAGGCGATACCATACGCGTGTCACTCACGCCTGAGCCTGGCGAATCCCGTACCAAGGAAGTGGTGGTAGCGCAGGAAATCCTGCAAACCATGGGCATACGCTCGTTTACGCCCTTGGTGACCGCTTGCCCAGGTTGTGGACGCACCACCAGCACCTATTTCCAAGAACTAGCATTGCAAATCCAGACCTGGCTGCGTAACCAGATGCCGGTTTGGCGTGCACAGTACCCTGGCGTAGAAACCCTCAACGTAGCCGTCATGGGCTGCGTGGTCAACGGGCCGGGGGAATCCAAGCTGGCTAATATCGGCATCAGCTTACCAGGCACGGGCGAAACCCCGGTCGCACCAGTATTTGTCGATGGCGAAAAAACCGTTACCCTCAAAGGTGACTATATCGCCGAAGAATTTCAAGACATTGTGGACGAATATGTCCGCACGCACTACGCAGAAGGTGGCAAGCTACGCGCTGCCAAAGCCAGCGTGATCCCTATCGTTGCTATTTAGTTTATGACGCAAAAATTTCAATCTATCAAAGGCTTCTACGACATTTTGCCGGAAGCCACTCCTCTCTGGTTTAAACTCGAAGATACCGCCCGCCGCATTTTGGGCCAGTATGGTTACAACAATATCCGCATGCCACTGGTGGAACCTACTGAACTGTTTGTGCGCAGTGTCGGCGAACATACCGATATTGTTGAAAAAGAAATGTATGCTTGGGAAGACAAACTCAATGGCGACAAACTCACCCTGCGCCCAGAAGGCACTGCAGGCTGTGTTCGCGCCGTGGTTGAGCATAACCTGACCTACAATGGCCCACAGCGCCTGTGGTACATGGGCCCGATGTTCCGTCATGAAAACGTGCAAAAAGGCCGCCAGCGCCAGTTTCACCAGATTGGCGTCGAGGCTTTTGGCTTTGATGGCCCGGATGTCGATGCTGAACAAATCGTGCTATTAGCACGCTTGTGGCAAGCGCTGGGCATCGCCGACGTTGAATTACAGTTAAACAGCATCGGTGATGCGGACGAACGCGCACAATATCGCCAAACACTGATTGCCTATTTTGAGCAGCATGCAGACCTGCTGGATGAAGATGCCAAGCGTCGTTTGCATAGCAACCCTTTGCGTATTCTGGATACCAAAAACCCACGCATGCAAGCCATGTGTGAAGCCGCGCCCAAATTGATGGACTGCCTAGGGGAGACCTCCAAACTGCACTTCGCCAAATTGTGCGCCCTGCTCGACCAGGCTGGTATTGCTTACACCATTAACCATCGACTGGTGCGTGGGCTTGATTACTACAACCGCACCGTGTTTGAATGGGTGACCACCAAACTTGGTGCCCAGGGTACGATTGCTGGCGGTGGCCGTTATGACACGCTGGTAGAGCGCATCGGCGGCAATGCGACCTCGGCCTGCGGCTTTGGCATTGGCCTGGAACGTGTATTTTTACTGATGCAGGAGTATGGCGTCACCGCAGCCAACCAGGCAGATATCTACCTGGTCAATGTTGGCGATCTGGCTGAGCAGAAAGCCTTTACCGTTGCTGAAAGTCTGCGTAGCATGGGCTTGAACGTGGTACTGCACGCCGGTGGTGGCAGCTTCAAATCGCAAATGAAGAAAGCGGATCGCAGCGGTGCCAGATTTGCGGCCATTTTAGGCGATGACGAAGCAGCAGCCAATGAGCTCAGCCTGAAACCCATGCTGGGACAAGGCGAACAAGCACGAGTAAGTCTTGATCAGGTATTGAACATCGTACAATCCAGTTAATTGTTTCATGCCATAGGAGGCCAGATGTCAGAGCAAAAACACTTTTTTAATGCCATGACGGCATTAGGCCTGCTTCTGGCAGTGGGCATGGCTTCCGCGGCGTTTATTCTTGGCGTACAGGCAAAACATGCCGTTTCCAGCCAGCAATCCATCACCGTGAAGGGCCTGGCAGAAAAACCAGTCAAGGCAGATCGCGCGCAATGGACGATTAATATCGGTGTGGTCGCGCCTACACAGGCCGAAACTCTGCAAGCCATAGACCGTGAGCGTGCCGTCCTGGCAAATTTTTTAGACCTGCAAGGCCTGGATTCGAGCATGCGCACCGTGGATGTACAAACGCTAGGGCCGCATTACGAAGAAGAATATATCCACGACAGCCCACGCCAGGTACAACGTGGCTTTGAGGGCTATCAAAGCGTGCATATCAGCAGCAAAGACCTCAAGAAAATTGCGGCCGCCAACCAGGCCATTTTAACCTTGCGCGCCGATAATCACCCGGTCACCTCCCAACCACCCGAATACCTGGTCAGCAATCTGGAAACCGTCAAAATGTCACTGATTGCAGATGCAACCAAAAATGCACGCACGCGGGCGACCGAGTTTGTTAAACAGGATGGCGTCAAGGTAGGCGTCATGAAATCAGCCAGCCAGGGCGCGTTTTATATCTTGCCTGAGACGGGTGGTGAAGACAGCGACAACAGCTACGGTGGTATTTACGATAAATCCACCGTGGATAAAATTGCCCGTGTGGTAGTCACCGTGGTGTATAACATCGAATGACTGAAATTTTACGCATCGACCAACTCAGCATCTCGCCAGCCCATGCACCTGAGCGCACACTGGTCAAGCAGGTGTCTTTCGCGCTGCAAAGGGGCAAAACCACTTGCATCGTCGGCGAATCCGGCAGCGGCAAAAGCCTGACTGCGCTGAGTGTGATGAAACTGCTTTCACCACAGCTGAGTATGCAAGGACAAGTGTTCTTTCAGGGCCAGGACATCAGCCAACTCAATGAAACCGCCATGCAGCACCTGCGCGGCAGACAAATGGGTATGATTTTCCAGGAGCCAATGACATCACTCAACCCGGTGCTGACCATTGGCTTTCAAATCGGCGAACCGTTGCAAACACACTTGGGCCTCAAAGGTCAGGCGCTCAAACAAAAGGTCGCCGCCTTACTGGAACAAGTCGGCATAGACCCAGCGCGCGCAGACAGCTATCCCGACGAGCTCTCTGGCGGCCAGCGCCAGCGCGTGATGATTGCCATGAGCATAGCTTGCGAACCTGCCTTACTCATTGCAGACGAGCCCACAACGGCCCTGGATGTCACAGTACAGGCGCAGGTGTTACGCCTGCTGGACGATTTGAAAAATCGCCTGCACATGGCCATGCTGTTTATCACCCATGATTTTGGCGTAGTCGCCGACATTGCAGACGAAGTCATCGTCATGTTTCGCGGTGAAATCGTCGAATCCGGCAGCGTGGCGCAAGTACTGCAATCGCCACAACACCCTTATACACGCGCCCTGCTTGCCTGTGTGCCCGATGCCGAAGGCAAAAAAGTGCTACAGCCCATGACTTACGACTGGCTTGCGCCCGCCTGATGGAGTCACCATGACTGATATATTGCTGCAAGCACGCCACCTCAATAAAACCTACAGCCAACGCACAGGCACGCTGGGGCTCAATAGCCATACCATACATGCCTTGGCTGATGTCAACCTGCAACTCAAACGCGGCACGACGCTGGCCGTGGTTGGGGAATCCGGCAGTGGCAAATCCACGCTGGCACGCGGCATTTTGCGCTTGCTGCCATTAGATAGTGGCGAAGTGATTTTTGACGGCCAGGACTTTCTAGCGCTGGATAAGAACGCCCTGCGCACTGCACGGCGCCATATCCAAATGGTATTTCAGGATCCGTTTGCCTCGCTCAACCCAAGAATGCGGGTCGGCGACATTATTGCGGAAGGCCTGGTTATCCATGGCATCGGCAATACCCAGCAGCAACAGGACAGCGTCGTGCAGATGCTGGAAAAGGTTGGCCTGCAGGCGGATGATGCGCGCAAGTATCCACATCAGTTTTCCGGCGGGCAACGCCAGCGTATCGGCATTGCCCGTGCGCTTATTTTGCAACCAAAATTGCTGGTTTGTGACGAACCGGTGTCCGCACTGGATGTGTCAGTACAAGCGCAGATATTGCTTTTGCTCAAGCAACTACAGCAGGAAATGGGACTCAGTTATTTATTTATCACCCACGATTTACGCGTGGTCAGGCACATTGCCGACGACGTACTGGTGATGCAAAAAGGCAAAGTAATTGAGCAAGGAAGCGTAGAAACCATTTATAATGCTCCCCAGCAAAAATATACACAACAGTTACTTAGCGCGATTCCCGGCCATGGGCTACGCGCTATAACCGCTTAATCTCACCCTCATTCAATAAGAACACGCAGGAACATTGCAATGGCATACGATTTGGAAGAACAGGAACAACTGGACGAGTTTAGAGCCTGGTGGAACAAAAATGGAAAACTGGTCACCCGCCTGGTGATTGCCGCTGCTGTGGCTTATGGTGGCTGGCAAGGTTACCAATCCTGGATGAACAGCAAGGCGACTGCCGCCTCAACCGCTTACCAAACGCTGGTCAGCACCCCATTGCTGGACGTAGATAGCAAAAAGGCCGAACAGATCAGCAAAGACGCTGAAGCCATTGAAGCAGATTACAGCATGACACCGTATGCTGGCCGTGCTGCCCTGTTTGCTGCGCGTGCATTGCATGAAGCCAACCAATCTGAAGCCGCCGAAAAGCAATTGCGCTGGGCCATGGCAGAAGCCAAAGAGCCTGCCATCAAACACATGGCTGCCGTTGAAGTTGCCGGTTTGCAAATTGAACGTAACGCACTGGATGATGCCAAGAAAACCCTGGCCGCGATTGATGACAAAGGCTTTGATGGCATTAAAAACGCATTGCTTGGTGATATTTATATTGCCAACAAGCAAGAGAAAGAAGCCAAAGACGCTTATAACAAAGCATTGCAAGGCCTGGACCCTGAAGGCAAACTGTTTTACCTGACCCAGCAAAAGCTGGATGCCTTGGGATAATTGCCAATGAGGTCTCTCTTTCCTGCTCTGCGCCAACAGCCGCAATCCCTTAAACATGCGACGCTAGTCGCCTTGTTCCTGCTTGGCAGCGGGCTGTCTGCATGCACGGCATTCAATGATGTTAAAACCAATATCAGTGAAAGTATTTTTGGCGCAGAACCGGCCAATCCGCCTGTCGAACTGGAAGAGATCAAGTCCTCTTATGAAACCCGCATCCAATGGTCTGTGGATGTAGGGAACCCTGGCCGCTTTACCTATGCGCCAGTGCTGGCAGACAACCTGATTTATGCTGTCAATGCTGAAGGCAGCGTGATGCAACTGTCGGCTGAAACTGGCAAAACCATCTGGGAAACCGAACTCGGTGAGCCCATTAGCAGTGGCGCAGGCCTGGGTGGCGGCCTGGTATTGGTCGGCACCAGCAAAGGTCATTTATTTGCGTTAAATGTTAACGGTAAAAAGCTGTGGAGTGCCGTCCTCAGCAGCGAAGTACAAGGTCAGCCACGTTATTACGATGGCACGGTCATTGTCCGCACCAGCGACCACCACATTTATGGCATTGACGCCGCTGATGGCCGCCGCAAATGGTCCTATGAGCGCGCAACCCCTTCACTGTCACTTAAAACGCAAGCTGGCATTGTGGTCGATAGCGGCGCCGTCTATGCCGGTTTTCCAGGCGGCAAACTGGTCGCGATTCGTGCTGACAATGGCAAACTGGTTTGGGAAGCCACCGTCGCCCAGCCCAAAGGCGTGACAGAAATCGAACGTATTGCTGATATCACCAGCCTGCCGTTTGTCGATGGGCCGGTCGTGTATGTTGTCGCTTATCAGGGCAAAGTGGCCGCCGTGGACCGCCAGCGTGGCCAGGTAGTATGGAACCGCGACATTTCCAGCTATGTCGGCCTGACCGAAGATAATAATAAAGTTTATTTAAGCCATACCATGGGCTCTGTCTACTCACTGGACAGCACCAATGGCAAAACCTTCTGGCGCCAGGGTAACCTCGGCTACCGCAACTTGACCGTCCCACTGCCATTGAGCAATGTGGTCGCTGTCGGCGATCTCGAAGGGTATATCCACTTACTTAGCCAGGATGATGGCAGCTTTGTTGGCCGCCTGCAGTTGGGTTCCAAACCCATTATGTCACTGATTGCGGGCAGCAATGCCAATCAATTCTTTGCGCAATCGCGTGACGGCCACCTTTACGCAGTCACATACAAATAATGCTACCTACCATCGTACTTGTTGGCCGACCCAATGTCGGCAAATCTACTTTATTCAATCGCTTGACCCGGTCACGCGATGCGCTCGTGGCTGACCTGCCTGGATTAACCAGAGACCGTCACTATGGCCGCGGCTTGGGCGCAAGCCAGCCCTACCTGGTGATTGATACCGGCGGCTTTGAGCCAACAGCAGACACCGGCATTCTCAAAGAAATGGCCAAGCAAACCCTGCTGGCGATCGACGAAGCCGATGTGATTATCTTTTTGGTCGATGCACGCGCAGGCCTGACACCACAAGAATTTACCATTGCGCAAACCTTGCGTAAGGCACAGCGCCCTATCCTGCTCGCCGTCAACAAAACCGAAGGCATGCGCAAAGCCATCGTCAGTGCAGACTTCCATGAGTTGGGCATGGGTGATCCTTTGTCTATTTCATCTGCCCACGGTGAAGGTGTACGCGACCTGATCGAACTGGCACTGGAAACTATCAGCGAAAAAGAGCCTGAAGCCGCCGAACCGGTTAATCATGACACGCCAAGAATCGCCATTGTCGGCCGCCCTAACGTCGGCAAATCAACGCTGGTGAACGCCTTGCTGGGCGAAGACCGGGTGATTGCTTTTGACCAGCCCGGCACCACACGCGATTCCATCGAAATCGCGCTTGAAAAGAACGGCAAGCAATACACCATTATTGATACGGCCGGTGTACGCAAGCGCGGCAAGGTGTTCGAAGCTATTGAAAAATTCTCCGTCATCAAAACCATGCAGGCGATTGAAGACGCCAATGTGGCGATTTTGGTGGTCGATGCCAAAGATGGCATTACCGAGCAAGATGCGCACGTCGCAGCTTACATTGTCGATGCCGGTCGCGCACTGGTGGTTGCCATTAACAAATGGGATGGCCTGCAGGATGATGAACGCGAGTGGATCAAGCGTGAAATCGACCGTAAATTACAGTTTCTCGACTTTGCCAAGTTCCACTATATTTCAGCGCTGCGCAAAAAAGGCCTGAATGAGTTACTGGGCTCGGTAGATGTGGCCTTCAAGGCCGCCATGGCTAAACTGGCAACCCCTCAGCTGACACGCGTGCTGGGCGAAGCCACAACGCAGCACCAGCCACCCATTAGCAAAGGCATCCGTCCTAAACTGCGTTATGCCCACCAGGGCGGCAGCAATCCGCCGATTGTGGTGGTGCACGGGAACCATGTTGATGGCGTCAAAGCCAGCTACACCCGCTACCTCGAAGGCATTTTCCGCAAAGCCTTCCAACTGGTAGGCACCCCTTTACGTGTGCAATATCACCAAGGCGAAAACCCGTTCGACAAACAGGAAGATGAACGCAAAAAAGGCGAGGGCCTGGTCACCATGCGTCGTCGCAAAAACGAGATGCGCGCCAAGCTGAAACAGCGTAACGAGCAAAATAAAACTAAAAAATAAGACCGATGTGGTGAGCAGCCGCCCTGCTCACTCACCCTGGCATCAGTTTAATGTCGGCAATTTAATTTCATAAGTCTGCCAATGCGTGTGCTCAGCCAGTTTGTCATAACAGGCCCTTGCTCGCAGGTTATCTTCCGCCGTCATCCAGCGGATCACTGACCATTTATTTTGCTGCCCAATCTGGGCGACAGCCTGAATCAACTGCTGCGCAATCCCTTGCCGCCTGGCTTCAGGCACGACAAACAAATCATCCACATAAGCTCCCAGTGACGCCGCCAATGGCCGCGCAAATACGCGGTAATGCAAAAAACCTAATACCTGTCCCTCTGCACTCTCCGCGACCAAGGCATAAATCGCGGGTGGAGATTGCTGCAGCCATTGCCAGACCTGGTCACGCATGGCGGATGTTTGCCTGACCACATAAAACTCGGCATACGCGGCATATAACAGGCACCAGTTTTCATAGTCTTCTAACGCGATGGGGCGAACCGTCACGAGTGGTTGTTTAAGCATATAGTTAAGCCTGATAGTATGTTTAAAATGCGGGCAATAAAAAAGGGACCACGAGGTCCCTTTCAAATATATTGCTCAGGTTATCGCAGTGTCGGTAACAGGTTTTTGGCACTCACGCCCAGCTCCTGCGCCATGCTGGCACCCAGCTTTTTGGCAAAACGATCGACCACGGTTTCCTGATAAGTGAAATCGACAATATCAGACTCTTTGATCACCTCACGCGCGACATACTCAGCGCTGCCCTGCGCATCCGCCAGGCCCAACTTGATACTTTCTTCGCCGTTCCAGAACAAACCGCTAAAGGTTTCTTCATTTTCTTTCAGGCGACTGCCCCGGCCTTCACGCACCACGGTAATAAACTGCTGGTGAATCTGGTCGAGCATGCTTTGTGCCAGTGCCTGCTGCTTTGGATTCACCGGTGAGAATGGATCCAGCATGCCTTTATTAGACCCGGCTGTCATCAGGCGGCGCTCAACGCCGACTTTTTTCATCACTTCAGTAAACCCATAACCATCCATGAGCACACCGATAGATCCCACGATACTGGCTTTATCGACAAAAATTTTGTCAGCGGCGACGGCAATGTAGTAACCACCAGATGCACAAATGTCTTCAACCACCGCATACACCGGAATTTCCGGGTGTAATTTACGCTGACGGTGAATTTCGTCATTAATAATGCCCGCCTGTACTGGGCTGCCGCCCGGGCTATTGATACGCAAAATAATGCCTTTGGTACCTTTGTTATCATAGGCATCATTCAGGCTGCTAATCACCGCATCGGCATTCACCGCCCCGCCTGCTTCAATCACCCCTGAGAGGTCAATCAGGGCCGTGTGTGCGGTAGACGCATTTTTGCTTTGCCCCACCCAGCCCAAAAATGTCATGAGCAGGAAAAACAGGTAGATAAAGGTCAGTGATTTGAACAATATCGACCAGCGTCTGGCGGATTTTTGCTCTTGCAGCCCGGCCAGCGCAATTTTTTCCACCGTGCGAATGGCCCAGTCCGGCGACTGATGCACTTGTTTCGGGTCGGATGACTGCTGATTTTCTTCTTGCATAACTCAACTTTCGTCAATAAATTTTAGCTATTCTAACAACTTTTAGCGGCTTACCAGGATTCTATTTTTCATCCCGGAAACACCCTAGAATTGATCCAGGTGCACGGTAATCACACCCGCTTCTTCTGTCACCGGGATGGCAGATAAACGCTTGCCCTGGCAAGGACCCACCACGCAGTGCCCGGTTTGTGGCGCATACATCGCCCCATGCGTGGCACAAATAATCCACTCCTGGGTCATATTGAAAAACTTGCCATGTTCCCAGTCTAGCTCAACCGGCACATGGGCACAGCGATTGACATAGGCATAGGCCTTGCCTTCAAAACGCACAAGAAAACCGGTGGCATGCGGCCCCAGTACCGGCATGGCAAAACGCAGGCCATCGCCCTTTTCCAGCAACGCATCGCTGTTAAACGTTAACGCGGTCTCACTCATGCTTGTTCCAGCAGCCAGGCACTTAATGTTGCCACATCGTGAAACAGGTAATCTGGCGAATACTGCTGTAAATGGCTGGCTGTTTGCGAACCATAACTGACTGCCGCTGTGATGACCCCGGCATTTTTACCCATTTGCATATCATATTGCGAGTCGCCTATCATCAGTGTACGTTCAGGCATGACCACCAATTCGTCCATGAGCTCATCCAGCATTTGCGGATGTGGTTTGGAAAAACACTCATCCACGGTTTTGGTCGCATTAAAAAATTTGGACAACCCTGACTGCTGCAGCGCGGTGTTTAATCCACGCCGCCCTTTGCCAGTCGCCACCGCTTGCTTGCAACCTTTACGGTCTAAGGTGGCAATAGTGTCAGCAATACCGGCAAATAATAAGATGTTGTTTTCGTTGGCGTAATAAAGGCGCTGGTAGTTGTTTGCTAACGCCTGCGCCTGAAATTCGGGGATATCGCCATACAATACCTCGATCGACTCCCGCAAACCGAGGCCAATGATGCTACGGGCACGCTCTTCACTCAAGTCAGGCAGTCCGGCCTGCTCAGCCGCTTTAATCAAAGCCTGCGTAATCATGCCGGTAGAGTCAGCAATGGTGCCGTCCCAATCCCAGACCACTAAATCAAACTGTTTCACTGAATTATTTTCCTAATATGCTTTACGGGCAACACTAATCACTTTGCCGTCTATCGCCAGCGCTTACTTTACCGGCTTAAGTTGACGCTGTTGTTGCAAAAACTGCTCTAATTCTGCCGGTAATGGAGCCACCAGATGCAAAGGCTCGCCAGTTAACGGGTGTGCAATACGTGTTTCACTGGAATGCAAAAACATCCGCTTTAAGCCTTGCTTGCTAAGCAGTTTGTTCAAGGCAAAGTCACCATATTTATCATCGCCCAGAATCGGGAAACCCAAATGCGATAACTGCACGCGCAGTTGATGGGTGCGGCCAGTGATTAACTTGGCTTGCAAAAAGCTGCATTGCCCCAGCACTTCCTGCAGGTAAAACCAGGTTTCAGATACTTGCGTCTCTACCTCAAACTTACCTTTGGCGGCATGCCGCTTGGCAACCAGGCCACTTGCTTTGAGTGATTTTCGGCCGCCGGGTTCTGCATTCAGCAAAGGCTCATCGACCACCTGCACGCGACGCTCGCCGCTTTCCGTCACGTATTTTTGCAAATCCAGCGTGACTTTCTTTTTTGCCTCTTGCCATTGCCCCTGCACCAAGATCAGGTAACGTTTATCCATGTGGTGATGGCGCATGGCTTCATGCAGTGCCGTCAGCGCCGAGCGTTTTTTTGCAATCATCAATACGCCTGAGGTTTCACGATCCAGCCTGTGTACCAGCTCCAGGAACTTGGCTTGTGGCCGCTCCAGGCGTAACTGTTCAATCACGCCCAGGCTGATACCACTACCGCCATGTACCGCCATGCCTGCCGGTTTATTCAGGGCCAGCATGGCATCATCTTCATAAATGACCTGGTCAGCCAGCCTGGCTTTCATCGCCGTGACTGCGGGCTTGGCAGCAGCTTCTGCAATGCGGATAGGCGGTACCCGGACTTCATCCCCCAGTTGTAAACGGTATTCAGCGTCGACGCGTTTTTTATTCACGCGTACTTCACCACTACGCAAAATACGGTAGATATGGCTCTTGGGGACGCCTTTGAGCATCTTGGCTAAAAAGTTATCGACGCGCTGCGTTTCCGAGGCCTCATCCACCTGCAAATAAGTGACACGATCACTGGCTGGCCGCCCCTCAGGCGCCAGGCTGGAGGCCGTTGCCGCAGGTGGTAATGACGAGGATTGAAATTGTGAGCTCATAGTTGCAGGTCGTGCTTTGCTTTATCAGGACTTATAGATATACTGTCGAGATTCTGAATAATCGCTCTTTCAGTCGATAGCGGTCACATGTACACAGGCTATCGTCATCGCTGACATCCAATCCCAGATTTTTCAGGGCCCAGATTTTAAAAGCCCGGTTTGCCTGGTTAGTCAGTGCATTCAGAATCAAAAAAATTTTGGTGAATACCGCTCGCCATCAAGTAGCGATAATTAATTAGAAATGATTTAACGCGAAGCTCACGCAGAATAAACAAAGAAATGAGCTCGGCGTTTGCCAAACCCGAATTTTAACGAAATTACCCTCTGTTTAGGGTTTTATTTTTGCAGTCAACCGCGATGGAAAATACAGGTGACAAACTACCTGCCACGCACTCACTGCACCCTTGCAGAAATCGAGTATCCAGCGGGCAGTCACACACTGCGCTTTGACACTCAAACGTGTGCATATTGATGCCTGCCATGCTGTACTGGGATCCAGTCGCTAGCATCGCAAAAGCCATTGCACACACGCCCTCGTTAAGTTCTGGTGGTTACTTCTCAACCACGGCCCGCCCTGCGCTCATCTCTATTCTGTGGCTTCGATTAGGAGCTCTACATGAAAAGAATGTTGTTTAACGCAACGCAATCAGAAGAATTGCGCGTTGCGATTGTTGATGGACAAAAACTCATCGACCTTGATATTGAACACGCTGGCAAAGAACAGCGCAAAAGCAATATCTACAAAGGCGTAATCACACGCATCGAACCCTCACTGGAAGCCGCGTTTGTCGACTATGGTACTGACAGACACGGCTTTTTGCCTTTTAAGGAAATCGCCCGTAGCTACTTTCAGGACAAGCCTGAAGGCCGCGCCCGCATCCAGGACGTGATCAAGGAAGGCCAGGAAGTCATTGTCCAGGTAGACAAAGACGAACGCGGTAGCAAAGGTGCGGCACTGACCACCTTTATCTCACTGGCTGGCCGTTACCTGGTGCTAATGCCAAACAATCCACGCGGAGGCGGTGTTTCCCGCCGTGTGGAAGGTGAAGAGCGTAACGAATTGCGTGACACCATGGCCCAACTGGAAGTGCCTAACGGCATGAGCATTATTGCGCGTACAGCCGGTATTGGCCGTAACGCAGAAGAGCTGCAATGGGATCTGAACTACCTGTCGCAATTGTGGCAAGCCATTGAAGATGCTTCTAATTTCCAGCCGGGCGCCTACCTGATCTACCAGGAAAGCAGCTTGGTGATTCGTGCAATCCGCGACTACTTCAGCGCCGACATTGGCGAAATCCTGATCGACACTGCAGATGTGCACGAACAAGCCTTGCAGTTCATGAACCACGTCATGCCTGGCAACGTCACCCGCGTCAAACTGTACCAGGACGAAATCCCGCTGTTCTCACGCTTCCAGATCGAGCATCAGATCGAATCTGCCTTTGCGCGTGAAGTACGCCTGCCTTCTGGTGGCGCCATCGTGATTGACCACACTGAAGCCCTGGTGTCTATCGACGTCAACTCCGGCCGCTCAATCAAAGGTGCGGACATTGAACAAACAGCGTTCAATACCAACCTGGAAGCCGCTGAAGAAGTCGCGCGCCAGATGCGTTTGCGTGACCTGGGTGGCCTGGTGGTGATCGACTTTATCGATATGGAAAACCAGCGCAACCAGCGTGAAGTGGAAAACGCATTGCGTGACGCCCTGCACCACGACCGCGCTCGCGTTCAAATGGGTAAGATTTCACGTTTTGGCTTGCTTGAAATGTCTCGCCAGCGTTTGCGCCCAAGCCTGGGCGAAACCAACCACATGACCTGCCCACGTTGTAACGGCACGGGTCATATCCGCGGCATTGAATCGACGGCATTGCACATTCTGCGTATCACGCAAGAAGAAGCCATGAAAGACAACAGCGCCATTATTCAAGTGCAGTTGCCAGTGGAAGCGGCGACTTTCCTGCTGAATGAAAAACGCGCTGACATCCACAAAATCGAGCAACGCACTGGCGTTGAAGTGGTGTTGATTCCAAACATCCACCTGGAAACCCCTAACTACAACATCCTGCGCATTCGCCTTGATGATGTGAATGAAGACACCATGCAGGCCAGCTACAAAATGGTAGACCTGCCTAGCGAGTCTGATTACCAGCACAGTCAGCAACAAGCCGCTGCGCCAGCCAAGGCTGAAGCCGTCGTGAAAGGCATTACGCCAGCGACTGCTGCACCAATTGTGGAAGAAAAACCTGCTGCGGCACCCGTGGCTGAGCAGAAAAAATCATTCTTTGGCGTGATTAAATCCTGGCTGGGCCTGGAAGAAAAAGAGGCTGTGCAAGAAGTTGCAAAACCAGCACGCGAAACCAAAGAACAAGGCCGCGACCGTAACAAGAATCGCAACCGCCAGCGTGATCGTCAGCGCGAGCGCCAACAGGACCGCAATGACCGTCCAACGGGTGAGCGCCAACCTAAAGAGCAGAAAGATCAACAGGAAAACGCGCACAAGCCTCGCCAAGACCGTCAACAACAGGAACGTCAGCAACAAGACAGACCAGCCCAGAAAGAAAGACAGGATCGTCAACAGCAACAATCTCAGGAAGTGAAAGCAGATGCCAATCAACCGGCATTGACCTCACAAAGCGGTGACAACAAACAGGAGCGTGGTGAACGCGGCAATCGTCGCAACCGTCATGGCCGCCGTGATCGCCGTCAACGTGATGATGCGCCAAACCAGGCCAATGCTGAAGCAACAATCAACGCCGTAGCGACTGAAACAGTTGCAGCCGCACCAGTGGTTGTCGCTGAAACGGCACCAGCCGTTACGCCAGCAGCCCCTGTTGCCAAAGCTGAAGCAGCAGCGACTGAGCCTGTAGCAAAAACACCTGAAGTGAAAACACCAGCAGTGAAAGCGGAAGCTGCAGCGGCAAACACCGAGGTAGTAGAGACTACTGGCGAGGCTGCGGCTGAAGAAGCAGTTGCGGAGAAATCACCGCGTAGCCGTTCACGTGGTGGTAAAACCAGCAAAGCACGTGGCAAACGCGTGGCAGACAGCGCCGATGCACCAGCGATTGAGTTAGTGGAAACAGCGGCAGCAACCGTTGCGAATACCGAAGCTGCCACAGAAGCACCGCAGAAAAAACCTGCTCGCAAACGCAAAACCACCACCAAAGCAAACACCACAACTGAAGGCGCCACAGATGCAGGCATTCAATTGGTAGAAACCAAGTCTGAGCCTGTAGCTGCGCCAGCAGAAACGGCAGCCAAAGCGAAAAAACCGCGTAACGCTGCCAAGTGGAAGAAAGATGAAAAAGCCGCAGAAGAGCCAAGCCTGGTCATGGTTGAAACCCAGAAATAATCCGTGCTTCGCAGATCACTGCCATAAAAAAGAGGGCTTCACGGCCCTCTTTTTTCATCCCTTAGTGGCTTATGCGCCTTGCCAGCGGATCACGCTCCAATAACCGATGATGGTCAGCAGTATTGAGACGACCACATGGGTGAAAATATGCAGCCCTACCCACATATAGGCTTGCTTTTGCAGCAAGACAAACGCTTGTGCCGAAAAGGTGGAAAACGTAGTCAATCCGCCTAAAAAACCCATGGCAATAAACAGGCGCCACTCATGGGACAGTTGCGGCATGGTTTGAAATAAAGCCAACGCAATACCCATTAAAAAACCACCAATCGCATTGGCCATCAGGGTGCCTAATGGAATCATGCCTATCGAGTTCAACCAGGCAGACAGCCCCCAGCGCGCCCACGCGCCCAATGCCGAACCTAATCCGACCATCAACCAAGATTTCATTTTATTGTCCTTCTAAAACGTTAGCAGGCAATGTATCATAAGTTTTAAACCATTCAGCTCCCACCGCCTGTTGATTTAAAGAGATTGCCTTGCGTTTACTATTTGTTACCTCAGAAATTTTCCCATTAATCAAAACAGGAGGCTTGGCAGATGTCAGTGGTGCTTTACCCGCCGCCCTGGCGACAACAGGCGTAGATGTCCAGATTCTGCTGCCCGCGTACCGCGGTATTCTGGCGCAATGTGATGCCCCCCAGCGGCTAGGCAGCCTGCAAGCCTTTCATGACATACGTTGTGACATCTATCAGACCACCCTGCCCGGCACCCGTATCCCGCTGCTTCTGATTGATTATCCGGCCTTGTATGACCGTTATGGTGGTCCTTATCATCATCCGCAATATGGCGACTGGCAGGATAACCCGCTGCGTTTTGGCCTTCTGTCCAAAGTCGCAGCCATGCTGGCAGTGCCTAACATGCTGCAGTCGTGGCAACCCGATATTGTGCATTGCAATGATTGGCAAACCGGCCTGACGCCCTACTACCTGCAACAAATGGGCAGCATGGCAAAGTCTGTGTTCAGTATTCACAACCTCGCATTTCAGGGCAACTTTCATGCGGACTGGCGTCATCGTCTCACCCTGGACGATCAGGACTTTCAACCAGCAGGTTACGAGTTTTATGGCCACCTGTCATTTATGAAAGCAGGCCTGTATTACGCCACAGCCCTCTCCACTGTCAGCCCGACCTATGCCAAAGAAATTCAAACCGAACAATTTGGTTTTGGCTTTCAGGGATTATTGCAGCATCGCATAGACGATCTCACTGGCATCTTGAATGGCATAGATACTCAAGTCTGGGATCCGGCAACCGACCCTTACCTGCCTGCCAACTATGATGCCAGCACACTGCAAGCCAAAAGTGCCGTGAAACAGGCGCTACAAGCAGAATTGGGATTGCAGCCATTGCCCAATGCCCCATTACTCGGGGTGGTCAGCCGGTTAACACACCAGAAAGGCCTGGATATACTGGTCGAAATTGCACACGAACTGCTTGCCAGCGGCTGCCAGTTGGCCGTTTTAGGCAGTGGTGAACCTGCGCTCGAGCAGCAATATCTGGCGCTGATGCAGCAATATCCAGGACAGGTTGCCGTCACCATCGGCTATAACGAACCTTTGTCCCACCGCATCATGGCCGGGACGGATATTTTTGTCATGCCATCCCGTTTTGAACCATGTGGTTTGAATCAGATGTATGGCCTGCGTTATGGCACTATCCCGGTAGTCGCCAATACAGGTGGGCTGGCAGACTCGGTGCAAGGGGGAGCGCTCGCCGCGGATGGCACGCTACCAGACACCATGACAGGATTGGTACTAGCGGAAAATAATCCATCGACACTTTTGGTCACATTAAAGCAAGCGATACAGATTTATGCCAATAATGGTCAGTGGAAACAGCTGCAAAAACAAGCCATGCAACAGGATGTGAGCTGGGAAACCAGTGCAAAACACTACTTAGATTTATACCAGGACTTGTTAGATATTTAAAAACAATTACTTACAGAGTTTCACGAAAAAGTGAAGGAAAGTTGGCACAGAAGGTGCTTATTACTAATCAAGCTTCTCCAAAGCTAACTTCTCCTCCCTCAAGACGCCGAATAGGCGTCTTTTTTTTCGCTTGAATTTCTTGAAACCTTATTCTGCTTTGGCAGGCGGTGTCATATTCAAAAAGTGTTCGCGGTAATACTTGAGTTCATCAATCGACTCATAGATATCGGCCAATGCTTCATGACGACTCGCCTTTTTAAAGCCAGCATAGATATCTGGACGCCAACGGCGGGATAACTCTTTAAACACACTCACATCCAGGTTACGGTAATGAAAAAACGCTTCCAGGCGTGGCATATAACGCGCCATAAAACGCCTGTCCTGACAGATGGAATTACCACACATGGGTGACTTGCCTGCTGGTACATGCTCTTTTAAAAATGCCAGCATGGCATCCGTCGCGGCCTCTTCATCCAAGGTAGATGCCTTGACCTTATCAATCAGACCACTGCGGCCGTGTGTGCCTTTGTTCCAGGCGTCCATGCCATCCAGCACGGCATCCGATTGATGTACCACCAGCACGGGGGATTCTGCAATCACATTCAATTGCGCATCGGTGACGACGGCGGCCAATTCGAGAATGCGGTCAGTGTCAGGCAGCAAACCACTCATTTCCATATCCAGCCAGATTAAATTGTCCTGATTACTTGCCAATTGAGTGCCTCTCGTCATGATTTCCATTAAAATGAAACATTATATTCAGTTCAGTGAACAAGGTGGAGTTAAATCCATCAAAATAGCTAACTGTCACCACTTACAAATCACCCTTTGCTATGTCCGCACTCTTTACTCAAATTTTTGTCGCCGTGATTATCGTCAGCCTCGCTATCCGTGTCTGGCTGGGCTTGCGCCATGTGCGTCATATCCAGCAACACCGCCAGCAGGTCCCTGCCGCGTTTAGCCAGACCATTAGCCTGGAAGCACATCAACGCGCCGCCGATTACACCACGGCCAAGGTCAAGCTGCGTTTGAACGAAACCGTGATCGAAGCGGTGATTCTCTTGGCCTTGACATTGGGTGGGGTCTTGCAGGTGCTAGACCAGGCCTGGCAACAATGGTTGCCTGCGCACGACATTATTCGCGGCGCATTGGTGATTTGTTCTGCGATGCTGATTTCTGGCGCGGCTACCCTGCCATTTGATTACATCCAGACGTTTAACGTGGATGAAAAATTCGGCTTTAACAAAATGTCGCGTGGCATGTTTTTTGGTGACCTGGTAAAACATACGATTGTTGGCCTGCTGCTTGGTGGCCCCATCCTCTTCATCGCCCTGTGGCTGATGCAAGGGGCTGGCGACTGGTGGTGGCTCTACCTGTGGCTGATCTGGAGCGCCTTTAACCTGTTTATGCTGGCCGTGTACCCGATCTGGATCGCACCCTTGTTTAACAAGTTTACGCCCATGCAAGATCAATCCCTGAAAGCCCGTATTGAAGCATTGTTGCAAAAATGCGGCTTTGCCAGCCAAGGCCTGTTTGTCATGGACGGTTCCACACGTTCTGGCCACGGTAACGCCTACTTTACCGGTTTTGGCAAAAACAAGCGCGTGGTATTTTTTGATACCCTGCTGGAGAAACTCAGCGCCGACGAAATTGAAGCCGTATTGGCGCATGAACTGGGCCACTTCAAGCATCAGCATGTCATCAAACGTATCGTCATGATGTTTGGTCTGAGCCTGCTGGGCTTGGCTCTGCTGGGTTACCTGATCAAACAAGAGTGGTTTTTTACCGGCCTGGGCGTGGCAGACGCCAGCAATCATATGGCTTTGCTGTTGTTTGTGCTGATATCACCGGTATTCATGTTTATTCTGCGTCCAGTATTAGCCGCCTACTCACGCACCAATGAATTTGAAGCCGACCACTATGCGGCACAGCAATCCAGGCCACAGTTCTTGATTGATGCACTGGTCAAGCTCTATCGTGACAATGCCTCAACACTGACGCCTGATCCATTACATTCAGCGTTTTACGACTCGCACCCACCTGCCAGCCTGCGCATTGCCAAACTGCAAACCTACGCATGAAATACCTCCTGCTGATCAGCTTTATCCCGGCGCTTGCAAGCTTCAGCGCAAGCGCGGCGGATAACACGCTGCAAGCAGGACAAAAACTGGTCGACACGCATTGCATCAATTGTCACGCCAGCAGTTATGGCGGCGATGGCAGCGGCATTTATACCCGCGACTACCGAAAAGTACGCTCGCTGAATGGCCTGAAAGCCCAAGTCACCAACTGCAATACCATGCTCAACCTGAAATGGTTTGATGATGAAGAGCAGCAAGTGGTACAGTACTTAAATCACTCCTACTATCATTTCTAGCATGTTCCAAGAAGGTCTTATCGTCGCTGCCTATGGCAAGCGCTATAACGTTGAATTGCCAGATGGCCGCATTCTGAGTTGCGTCACCCGTGGCAAAAAAGTTGATAACGCAGCAGGCGACAGGGTCACAGTCACCTTAACGG
Source organism: Methylophilus sp. 'Pure River' (assembly GCF_046765995.1). Lineage (NCBI taxonomy): Bacteria > Pseudomonadati > Pseudomonadota > Betaproteobacteria > Nitrosomonadales > Methylophilaceae > Methylophilus > Methylophilus sp. 'Pure River'. The sequence goes on from NZ_JBKOUE010000005.1 coordinate 215,967, forward strand.
CCGATAAGGAAGGGGTGATCGAAAAAACCGCAGAACGCAACACCCTGCTCTATCGCAGCAATGCGTTCAAAAGCAAAATCCTGGCGGCTAACGTCACGCAAATCCTGATTGTGCTGGCAACCCAGCCCAGCTTTTATGAAGACCTGCTGAATCGTTGCCTGGTCGCGGCTGAAGCCGCAGGCATACGCGCGGTGATTATCCTCAACAAATGTGATTTACCTAACCCGCAAGCGATGCAAAAGCTGGCGCAATATGCGGCGCTGGGTTATCACACCTTGCAACTCAATGCCAAAGAGTCTGTAGACAGCCTAAAACCTTTACTGAGCGGTCACACCAGCGTGCTGGTCGGCCAGTCTGGCATGGGAAAATCCACTATTATTAACAGCCTGTTACCTGAGGCACGTAGTAAAACACAGGAAATCAGTGCCACCCTCGATAGCGGCAAACACACCACCACGGCGACGCATTTGTATCACCTGGACAGCGATAGCGCCATTATTGATTCCCCTGGCTTACAGGAGTTTGGCCTCTACCACATCGAAGAGGCAGACCTGGAATATGCGTTTGTTGAGTTCAGGCCCTTGATTGGCCATTGCAAATTCAACAATTGCACGCATACACATGAACCAGAGTGCGCCATCTTAGAAGCCTTTAAAAACGGCCAGATTGCGCCAGAGCGCTTGCAGATTTTCCAGCAAATCCGTACGGAAAACACCGTGCAAATCTACGGTTAAAACCACCCGCCTTTAAACTAAAAGCAAAAAAATACCCTGCCTAAGCAGGGTATTTTCAGCATACGTATTGCTACGTGTGACTTAGGTCGAGAAATTACAGAGCGAACACATTCAGTGCACCGCCGCCAGGCGCAGCGTTGTACTTAGTCAACTCTTTGTAACCACCAGCAGCACCCAGTGCGTCTGTGTCAGTGGTCATGCCCAAGTTCATCGCAACACCAGCCCAACCACCGATACCAGACAAGATACCGACGTATTGCTTACCTTTGTTGCCATAGGTGAAGGCGTTACCAATCGCACCAGAACCAACCTGGAACTTCCACAGCTCTTTACCTGTTTGTGCGTCAACCGCTTTGAACCAGCGATCCAAGGTACCGTAGAACACGATATTCGAAGCAGTCGTCAACGCGCCACTCCAAGCAGAGAATTTCTCTTTGTTGTACCAGACTTTTTTGTTGGTCATTGGGTCATAAGCAGCAAAACCACCCATCACGCCGTCTGGACCAGCAAACATAGTCAAAGTAGCACCAACCCATGGTTGACCAGCCACGTATTTAGACTCAACTGGCTCGTATGTCATACATACGTGGTTCAGTGGAGAATACATCAAGCCTGTTTTTGGTGAGTAAGCAGCAGGTTGTTGGTCTTTAGTCCCCAAAGCAGCCGGGCAAATACCCTTAGCATTGTAGTCCTGGTGTGTAGAAGCTGCAGCCAGTTTGTCAGGCACGCCTGTTTTCAGGTCAACGTTGTTGGCCCAGTTCACAAATGGATGTACTTTTTCAGCCGCAATCAAAGAACCAGTGCCTGCATTCCAGGTGTAAGCAAAGCCGTTACGATCATGGTGCCAGGCGTAAGTTTTGCCACCTTTGTCGAACAGGATGACTTCGTTCACGCCATCGTAGTCCCACTCATCGTGTGGTGTCATTTGCATCGCCCATTTAGCTACGCCGGTGTCCAGATCACGTGCAGTCACAGTCATAGACCATTTGTTGTCGCCTGGACGCACATCCGGGTTCCATACGGATGGGTTACCAGCACCGTAGTAAACCAGGTTGGTACGTGCATCATATGGCCACCAGCCCCATACGGAACCGCCACCATGTTGCCAGCCGTCTTTGATCGCTTGTGGTTTCAACCAGGTACGTGTACCCAATTCTTTTTCGCCACCTTTGATCTGGTCAGCAGACAGGCGTTTGAAAGAACCGCCCTCTTTGTTACCACCGTTCACGTCTTGGTAAACTGACAAAGCGTTGTACAAAGGATTGTCTTTGTTGGTATTTGCGTCATGCAATGTTTCAGCGTCTGGGCCTGTTGAGTAGGCTTTCCATGCCAAAGAACCATCTTTTGCATTGTATGCAGCGATAAAGCAACGTACACCGAACTCAGCACCTGAGCAACCGGTCAATACTTTGTCTTTGATCACGTGTGGCGCGTTAGTGTTTGTTGCACCCACTTTTGGATCAGTGTTTTTCACTTCCCAGACTTTTTTGCCGTCTTTAGCATCCAGCGCTACCAGCAAGCCATCGTTTTGTTGCAGGTAGATCTTGCCATCGCCGAAACCCAGGCCACGTGTCACGTTGTCACAGCACAGGACGGCTTGCACGCTTGGGTCTTGTTTAGGGAAATAGGACCAAACGATTTTCTGGTTATCGTTCAGATCCAGGGCGTATACGTTGTTAGGGAAAGCAGTCACGATGTACATCATGTTGCCAACCACAATTGGAGAACCTTCGTGACCACGGTTAACACCGGTTGCGAATGTCCAGGCCATTTTCAGGTTTTTGATATTGCCTTTGTTGATTTGTGCCAGTGCGCTATAACCCTGGTTATTGTGCTGACCACGTGGATGTGCCCAGTTGTTTGAGTCTTTCATTGCAGCTTCCTGGTCAGCAGCAGCATAGGCCATTGCTGGCAAAGCAAGCGCGACGCTGGCTGCAATACCAAAAGCAGTTTTCATTTTGATCATAGTTATATCTCCGGAAGAAAAATCCCAAAAGGATCCATCACAAATTGCAATTAAAAATTGCGCTGTGCTTAAAATTGCCACTGGCACTAGGATTTCCAGAGCTGTTACTTATCCCGTGAAGGATAGATGTCACTTGATTAAGCGCTTGTAACTGTAATATAAATAGCCCCCCGAAACAGCCAGCCAGTTTTGGGTTTTATTCATGGGCCAGATAAGGAATTTTTCCGAAAACTTTATAGAATTGCTTTTTTTTTGTATCATTTTGCTATCGAAGGCCATGTCCTAGTGTGCCCTTCAGGTAATGGTGCCGTCCAATGTGAATGGCGGTGCCTTTTTACTTGATTATGAAGGTAGACACTGACTGTGCTGAGACCCTGGCATTACTCACTGGTATTGGACAAAGCTTCCCCGCATTCCATCCACCAGCAACTTATAGAACATTTCCGCGCCATGATAGAAGGCGGTGCATGGCTAGGCGGCAGTGCCCTGCCCAGCTCGCGCGATATCGCGCAACGTTTGGGCATCAATCGCAAAACGGTTTCACGGGTATATGAAGAGCTTTCTGCACAAGGGCTGATTTATACCCAGCCCAAACGCGGCACCTTTGTTTCGCAGACGCCACGTTCTGAAACGCCTGGCCCACCACGTCCTCGTGCATCGATGCCTGCACGCCCAGAGCATGATAATGCCACCAGCAGTATTTACCAGTTAATCCAGAAAACGACGGCGCACCACATTCGCCGCGTAGCTTTACATATGCACAAGCTACGACCGCATGACTATGATGTGACCGGCTTATTTAACCTCAAGCATATGCTGGCCAACCTGCTCGCACACGAAAGACGCTACCTGGTGTCGCCTGACCATATCACCTGCGGTACCTGGCCGGTGCTGCAAACAGCCTTGATGCATCACCTGAGCCTGGCTGATGGATGCCTGCTATTAGACCATCGCGCAAGCGCAGAACTGGAAAGAAGTCTGGAAAGATATGGCATACAGGTACTGCGCCTGCCTGCCATTGCAGATGGCCAGGCACACGGCTTTATTGAGCAAGTTGAAAAGTACTGCATCAACTACCCTATCTCTGCGCTATGGTGTGACACATCGACATTATTCGAAGCACAGACCATAGACACATCACAAGCACTGGTCGCACAAAAGTTAGCTGATTATCGCTTGTTGCTGATTGATGATCAACGCGCGCACCTGCCATTTGTGCAGCAGCAACAGCCGCTCTCGAGCCGGTATGCCAAAAGCATACTGCTTGGCAGCCTGTATGGCGAATGTTGTGATATGTTTAATCTGTGCTACCTGGCCAGCAACCTAGGTTTTACAAGCGATTTTATTCACGAACTGAATGTGCAACAACAGCAATCGTCCTTACTCAATATGCTGGCGCAAAGCGAGCTCATTAAGCGGGGTGAATACAAAAAACTGCTAACGACCATTCATCGTTTTTTGCAACAGACTTAAGCTAGCAACAAAGAAATGCCGGTTCACAGCATTCAAACAACAACCAATCTGGCTGATATCAACCACCATAAATTCAGGAAAAACTCCTATTTACACAAAAAATAGGCTTTCCAATCATCCAGTTAAATTTTGTTCGCGGCGTGGCACGCTAAATGCTGAATAGGGATTGGGAGTGAGCTATCACTAGGACCGATACCAGCAGACTGCATATCAGCTGGTATCGGGGTAGACACTCCCTCACTTGCATATTGATCTCATGCAAAAAAGGCACCGCAGATGCGGTGCCTTTTGCTTGGTCACTACTTAATTGAGCGAGCCAGTAATTACTCTTGGCCGATTTGGTAAACTTCGTAGCTGGTTTCTACGATTTTACCGGTCGTTGCGTCAACTTCGATTTTCACTTCTTCGTTGTCGGCTTCCAGGATGTCAAATTCGTAAGAAGCTTTGCCGTCTGGCTCCAGCTCATACTCCACTTCAACCACTTTACCTGGATGCGCAGCCAATGCTGTCGCTTTGGCCTCTTCTTCAGACACTTTAGCTAACGCCTTGAATCTTTCATCATCGGCAGTCACTTCTTCTTCTACTTCAGTGATTTTGCCAGTTTTCGCATTGCACTCGATATCCCAGGCTTTACCGTCGTTAGATTGCACGTCAAACTCGTATACCAATTGCTTGCGCTCAGACTTGGCTTCCAGCTTAACGATTTTGCCATCGTGCTTGGATAATGCCGCTTTTACGCACTTGCCCAGGCTGTCGTAAGCCTTTGGTTTGATGGTTTCGTGGTCGGCGAATGCTGGACCGGATAACACACCGCATAACGCGGCCGCTAATAATGACGCTTTCATTTGCATAATGATCTCCTTGTTTAAAGTCATGAATGAAAAAACGCGAAACACGCGCTAGGGACGCATGTTTCGTGAATTCATAACGCGAAAAGGATAACAAAAACGCCGTAAGCTTTTGAAAATATTACACCTTATTAACAAAATGGCTACAGTCAGCCATTTAATCAACCGTCAAACCGCTGGACTACACGGCCACTGGCGCCTTGATGGCTGGATGCGGATCGTAATTTTCCAAGGTGAAGTCTTCAAACTTGAAAGCGAACAGGTCTTTCACATCGGGGTTAATGCGCATATGCGGCAATGCACGTGGCGTACGCGACAATTGCTCTTTGACCTGCTCCATATGGTTGCTGTAAATATGCGCGTCGCCCAAGGTATGCACAAAGTCACCCAATTGCAAGTCGCACACCTGCGCCACCATCATGGTCAACAAGGCGTAAGACGCGATATTGAATGGCACGCCGAGAAAAATATCTGCACTGCGCTGATACAACTGGCAAGAGAGCTTGCCATCAGCGACATAAAACTGAAAAAACGCATGGCACGGCGGCAATTTCATGCGCTCGACGTCTGCTACGTTCCAGGCTGAAACGATTAAACGACGCGAATCAGGCGTGTTCTTGATCTGGTTAACCACTTGTGTGATCTGATCGATGTGCGTGCCGTCCGGCTTGGGCCAATTACGCCATTGATAGCCATAGACCGGACCCAGGTTGCCTTGTTCGTCTGCCCACTCATCCCAGATTTTAACGCCATGCTCTTTGAGGTAAGCAATATTGGTGCTGCCCTGCAAGAACCACAACAGCTCGTGGATAATTGATTTTAAATGGACTTTTTTGGTCGTCAGTAGCGGGAAACCCTCAGCCAGGTTAAAGCGCATCTGGTAACCAAACACCGAGGTGGTGCCGGTGCCGGTGCGATCCGTTTTCACATGACCATGTGCAAGCACGTGGTTCAATAAATCATGATACTGCTGCATAGACCGGCTCCCGCTAAGCGTTAAGTATTGGCGATGATAAAGGCTTTAATGGCATCGACACTGACATCCATGACCGTTGAGGTTTGTGGCAAGTCTTCCAGGCCCACCAGACTGGCTGGACGCTCAGGTTTTTCGCCCAATGCCTCGACAATCGCATCTTCAAACTTGGCTGGCAAGGCGGTTTCCAATACCAGCATAGGCACGTCGGCTTTGCGGTGTTCCAGCGCCACTTTCAGGCCATCAGCGGTATGCGTATCAATCGTGACGCCATATTGTTCTTTGGTCGCGCGTATGGTTTGCATACGGTGCGCATGATTGCTATGCCCAGACACAAAACCAAACCCGGCAACTTTGCTGAAATAGCCTTGCGCATTCAAGTCAAACTGGCCACCCGTATCTACTGCTGACCATAGCTCGCGCACTTTGCCACCATCCTGGCCAACCAGGTCATAAATAAAACGCTCAAAGTTAGAGGCTTTACTAATATCCATAGACGGGCTGGAGGTGTGGTAAGTATTGGCGGAACCACGCGGTGCGTAAACGCCGGTATTAAAGAACTCGTCCAACACGTCATTTTCGTTGGTAGCCACGACTAACTGGTCGATTGGCAAGCCCATCATGCGCGCAATATGTCCGGCGCAAATGTTGCCGAAGTTGCCGCTAGGCACGGTAAAGCTGACTTTCTGGCTGTTATTTGCCGTCACCGCCAGGTAGCCTTTGAAGTAGTACACAATCTGCGCCGCAATACGGCCCCAGTTGATAGAGTTCACGGCACCGATTTTATATTGCGCCTTGAATACGTGGTCATTGGACACGGCTTTCACCATATCCTGCGCATCATCGAACACGCCCTTCACAGCAATATTGAAAATATTGTCGTCTTGCAGGCTGAACATCTGCGCGGTCTGGAAGCGGCTCATTTTCTGGTATGGCGATAACATAAAGACGCGCACGCCTTTTTTACCACGCATGGCGTATTCGGCCGCAGAGCCCGTATCGCCTGAAGTCGCGCCCAAGATATTGGTGGTCTGGCCAGTTTTGGCCAGCACATATTCAAACAGATTACCCAGCAATTGCATGGCCATGTCTTTAAACGCCAATGTTGGGCCGTTGGACAGGCTTAACAGGTAAAGGTTATCTTCCAGTTTGAGCGTAGGCGTGATGTCTTCAGCGTTTTGGCCAGCGCGCGCATATTGATACACCTCGGCACGGTAGGTCTTATCAATGATCGCCTTCAGGTCTACGTGCGGAATATCACTGTTATCCACCAGGCGTGACAGGATGGCAAAGGCCAGTTCACGGTAATTCATACCGCGCATGGCGGTCAAGTCAGCATCACTGAATTGCGGATATTGCTCGGGCAGGTACAAACCGCCGTCTGGCGCCAGGCCACCCAGCAAAATTTCACTAAATGTTAAAGCAGGCGACTGCCCGCGGGTACTGATATATTTCATTGCATTAACCTATGCTCAAAACCTTAATTAGCGTGACAGTGCTTCCATGCGGATTTTCGTCACACCGGCGGCGATAGCAGGCAGTGCCTCAATATTGGCAATCGCTGCATCCATGATCTTTTCTTGCGTCGTGTGCGTCAAGATTACGATATCGGCTTCTGACTCGCCCTCGGCTGGCTCTTTTTGCAGCATGGCATCAATCGAGATTTGCAGATCCGCCAGCACCTTGGTGATATCTGCCATCACGCCTGGTTTGTCAGAAGCACGCAAGCGCAGGTAATAGGCTGAATGCACTTCGGCAATCGGCAAAATCGGCAACACTTGCTGCTGGTCTAACTGATAGCCCAGATAAGCCACACGCTGCTCAGCCTTGGTGCCTTGCAAGCGGGCAATATCCACCAAGTCAGCCACCACCGCACTGGCGGTCGGCTCAGCGCCTGCACCGGCACCGTAATACAAGGTTGGACCAACTGCATCGCCTTTAACCACAACAGCGTTCATGGCGCCATCCACGTTAGCAATCAGGCGCTTTTCAGGAATCAGCGTCGGATGCACACGCAGCTCAACACCAGCCTCGGCTTTTTTGCTGATGCCCAGCAATTTCACGCGGTAACCCAACTCCTGCGCATATTGAATATCTTTAATGGTGAGCTTGGTAATGCCTTCGGTATACGCATGTTCAAACTGCATCGGCATGCCAAAGGCAATGCTGGCCATAATCGTCAGCTTATGCGCGGCATCGATCCCTTCCACGTCAAAGGTCGGGTCTGCCTCAGCATAACCCAGACGTTGCGCTTCTTTCAGCACATCGGCAAAAGCCAGGCCTTTGTCGCGCATTTCAGTCAGGATAAAGTTGGTCGTGCCATTGATAATGCCAGCCACCCACTCCACCTTGTTGGCACTTAAGCCCTCACGCAAAGCTTTGATGATAGGGATACCACCGGCTACCGCTGCTTCAAAGGCGACAATCACGCCCTTGTCAGCCGCGGCTTTAAAAATCTCGTTACCGTGCACAGCCAGCAAGGCCTTGTTAGCGGTCACCACGTGCTTGCCATTGGCAATCGCGGTTAACACCAACTCTTTAGCCACGGTGTAGCCGCCGATCAACTCGACGACGACATCGATTTCCGGGTTATTCACCACCGCGAAGGCATCGTCAGTCACGGCCACCTGGCCGCCAGTCACCTGTTTTGCCAGCTCAAGATTGCGGTCAGCCACTTGCACAATACGGATATTGCCACCAAGACGGCGTGCGATATCTGCCTGGTTACGCGTAATCACGGTATAGGTACCGCCACCCACTGTGCCTATGCCCAACAACCCTACTTTTAACTCTTTCATACTCATACTCACCATTAATGGCTTGCGCGCACGCTTACCTTATTTTGAATGTTTCTTTATTTTGCATGCTTCTTGCGATAGCTATCCAGATAGCGGCCTATGCGCGTCATGGCTTCTGTCAAGTCGTCTACATTGGGTAAGAAAACCACCCTGAAATGGTCAGGTGTTTTCCAGTTAAAGCCAGTGCCCTGCACCAGCAACACCTTTTCTTCCAGCAACAGGTCGAGAATAAACTGCTGGTCGTCCTCAATCGGATACATCACCGGATCCAGCTTGGGGAACAGATACATGGCTGCCGCCGGTTTGACACAGGTCACGCCCGGCATGGCAGTCAGCATGTCATAGGCCAAATCACGTTGTTTGCACAAACGGCCGCTAGGTGCTACCAGGTCGTTAATACTCTGGTAACCACCAAGCGCCGTTTGAATGGCTAACTGCCCCGGCACATTGGCACACAAGCGCATGGAGGCTAGCATGTTTAAGCCTTCGATATAATCTTTGGCATCTTTTTTATCGCCGGAGATAATCATCCAGCCTGAGCGGTAGCCACAAGCGCGATAGTTTTTAGACAAACCGTTAAAGGTCACAAACAGCACATCATCGGCCAGTGAGGCGATAGATGTATGTGTGTTGCCGTCATACAGCACCTTGTCGTAAATCTCGTCGGCAAAAATCACCAGGCCATGGTGACGCGCGATCTCGATAATGCCTTCCAGTGTTTCTTTGGGGTACAAGGCACCGGTCGGGTTATTCGGGTTGATAATCACGATGCCTTTGGTGTTGGCCGTGATCTTGTTTTCAATATCAGCCAAGTCAGGCAACCAGCCGGATTGCTCATCACAGACATAATGCCGCGCCGTGCCGCCCGCCAGGTTCACCGCTGCCGTCCATAAAGGGTAATCCGGCATAGGCACCAGAATCTGGTCGCCATTATTGAGCAGGCCCTGCATGGCCATCACAATCAGCTCGGATACACCGTTACCGATGATGATGTCGTCTATGGTCACGCCTGCAATATTTTTTTGCTGGGTGTAATGCATGATGGCTTTGCGCGCCGCGAACAACCCTTTGGAATCCGTATAGCCTGAGGCGTGGTCCATATTGTGGATCACGTCCTGAACGATTTCTTCTGGCGCATTAAAGCCGAATGGCATCGGGTTGCCGATGTTCAGCTTGATAATGCGCTGTCCGTCTTCTTCCATCTGGCGCGCACGTTGCAATACCGGGCCGCGGATGTCGTAACAGACATTACTGAGTTTGCTGGATTTATTGACTGGCTTCATCGCTGGTTAACAAACACATCTGGCGTGTGTTAAGCTCTTAAAGTAAAACTTTCATTCTACCTGCAAACCCTTGCTACATCAATGAACCTTAGCCCTTTGCCAGACTCTGAATCGGTAGATTTAAACAGATTTTTTGTCATGGGCAATTTGCAGGCGAATCACGATTACCGCTTATGAAACTACACCTACATACCAGCGAACAGCAATATCAAATTAATGGCGTCGATAGCGACGCGGTGATCATTAATCGCCAGCGCTATACACAGCCGGTGATTGTCAGCGAACAAGCCTTAAGTACAGACTGGTTTCAGGGAGCATGGGAAACATTGGATGCGGAGCAATTAGCTGCGATACTGGACTTTCGTCCGGAAGTGGTATTGCTAGGTACGGGCGATAAACAGCGTTTTATTCACCCTCGGCACACACAAGCATTCCTGGCAGCGAACATCGCCGTGGAATGCATGACCACGGCTGCGGCCTGCCGCACCTTCAACATCCTGACCGCCGAAGGCCGCAAAGTCGTTGCCGCTCTGCTACTGGAATCCCACCTGGCAGCATCCGTATAAACGCCCGACTACTGCGGCTTGAGTGTTACCTGCAAACCATCAGCCGTCACTTGTAAATCGGTAGGCTGGTAATGGCGGCCCGCGTAGCTTAAATCCTCAGGCTTCACTTCATATAACACCAGTTGGTTCAGCCATTTGCCACTCAGACTTTGAGCCAATTGCTGCACCAGGCCATTCCACTCGCTATTGGCGCCATCCAGCTTGAAGGAATCCACGGCAGGCTGATCAAGCACCACGGCATTGCGTGCCTGGTCAAACTTAACCAAACCAGACACTCCCAGTTTGCCGGTAGCCGCGTTGGATAACAAATCACTTTGTACGCTGGCATCCATCAGGGTATGAATCCGGCCTGAGGCAGGATCCATCGAAACCAATGCATTGGAAAGCTGGACATGAAACACCTTCATGACGGTGAGTGGTTTTGCCAGCTTGTGATTGAGTTTTTGCTGTAACTGGGCGGTGTTCATTTTCACCGTACGATCACCCATACTCACACAGTGAGTCAGCAACAACCCTAGCAAAACTACCGTGCAGAAGCTTTTTAAAAAACGCATTTGTAAGCCTTATTTAACACTTGCAACATTCGACAAAAATTGACAATCACGCAGACTGCATACGATAAGATCGTGTGCAATGAAAAAAATTTCACGCACCTCATCTGGTTTTACCCTGATAGAAATGATCGTCGTCATGCTGATTCTATCAGCGCTGGCGGTGACTGCCTATGCGCGTATTTCGCAGATTGATACACAAGCCAGGCTGGCCGCTTTGCAAGCGTTTAAAGCCAATGTGCTGGCCGTCGCCACCATGGCCAAGGGTGTGTGCATGTCAGACCCGCAATGCGATGGCAATCAGAATGCGCCATCCGCCGTGATAGAAGGCAATACAATTTACTTTAGTCATGGCTATCCGGTTGGCTGGCTGGGCAATGCAGATGGGGCTGGGACCTTGTCTAAGTTAGTGGATGCCGGGAAATTCTCGGTGCAAGCAGCGCTGTCTGATACCAATCATGCCACCTATACGTTGCAGGGCGCCAGGGACAGCAATCACTGCAAACTGGAATACACCATCACCACGGGCTCAGCCAATGCATCTGGCCTGAACGTTACCATAGACAGCTCCGGCTGTTAACGAACCAAGCCATCAAAAAAGAAAGGCAGTGTGCCTTATCAACACACTGCCCGTTCAATGCTTGCAGAGACTTTAAAGATTTTTGGTCGATAAAGTCAATGTGGCATTGGTGCCACCAAAACCAAAGCTGTTAGACAACGCAGTTTGAATCCGCGCCGAAGCAATCGGGCTACGCACAATATTCAAGCCTTCAGCTGCAGGATCCAGCGTCTCAATATTGGCAGAGGCTGCAATAAAGCCGTGCTGCATCATCAGCAAAGTGTAAATCGCCTCATTCACACCCGCAGCGCCCAACGCGTGGCCAGACAATGACTTGGTCGAGGCAATGGCTGTCTTGCTATTGTCACCGAACACGGTACGAATCGCTTCCAGCTCCTTGGTATCGCCCAACGGCGTACTGGTACCATGCGTATTGATGTAGTCGATGTCTTCCGGATTAATGCCCTGCAATGCCTGTTGCATACAGCGCACAGCGCCTTCACCACTTGGTGCCACCATGTCATAACCATCTGACGTTGCGCCGTAGCCAATCACCTCGGCATAAATCTGTGCGCCACGTGCTTTGGCGTGCTCATACTCTTCCAGTACGACAATACCGCCGCCGCCGGAAATCACGAAGCCATCGCGGTCGGCATCATAAGTACGGGATGCTTTTTCTGGTGTTTCGTTATATTTGCTAGACAATGCGCCCATGGCATCAAATAGGTAGCTCATGGTCCAGTGTTCTTCTTCACCACCACCAGCAAACACAATATCTTGCTTGCCCAGTTGAATTTGCTCAACACCCGCGCCAATACAGTGCGCACTGGTTGAACAGGCAGAGCTGATGCCGTAATTCACACCTTTGATTTTAGCGCCAGTCGCCAGGCAAGCGGCAATCCCGCTGCTCATGGTTTTGGTCACCATATAAGGGCCAACACGGCGAATGCCTTTTTCTGCCAGCGTATTGGTGCCGTCCAGCATACTTTCAGTAGACGTGCCACCTGCACCGACAATCAGGCCGGTACGCACATTTGAAACCAGGTCTTCCGGCAAGTTTGCATCAGCAATTGCTTCCTGCATCGCCAGCCAGGCGTAAGCATGGCCCTTGGCCATAAAACGCAACAGCTTGCGATCAATCAAGGCTTCAACATCCAGATTTTTGATCGAGCCTGCCACATGCGAACGCAAACCGCGCTCGGCATATTCAGGTTGATAAGTAATACCGGAACGGCCTGCTTTCAGGCTGCCCAGCACTTCCTGTTTGTTATTACCAAGACTTGATACGATACCAAATCCTGTAATCACTACGCGACGCATTGCGCCTCCCATTCACTTCAAAAACTGTAAAGACGACTAGAAATTGTCCGTGCTGGTAAATAAACCGACACGCAAATCACTGGCATTATAAATCTCGCGGCCATCCACTTCCATACGTGCATCGGCAATACCCATCACCAGCTTGCGCATGATCACACGTTTTAAATCAATGTGGTAGCGCACCAGCTTGGCTGATGGCAATACCTGGCCGGTAAACTTCACTTCACCAGAACCCAGGGCACGGCCACGGCCAGGGCCACCTTTCCAACCCAGGAAGAAGCCAACCAGTTGCCACATGGCATCCAGGCCCAAACAGCCAGGCATCACCGGGTCACCGGTAAAGTGGCATTCAAAAAACCACAAATCAGGACGAATATCGAGCTCTGCAATAATTTCGCCCTGGCCGTATTTTCCACCCTCGTCAGAAATCTTTACGATACGGTCAAACATCAGCATTGGTGGTAATGGCAATTGTGCGTTACCTTCGCCGAACATTTCGCCGCGGCCGCACGCCAACAAATCCTCTTTGCTGAAACTACTTTTTCTAGTCATGTATTTTTAGATTTTTAGTATAAAACAATATTTTCGCCGGAAATTGCGTTTAGTGAAAGCTTTTTGTCATCCAATAACTATACCGACCTGTATACTTTTTGGAAGAATATAGGTAGTATTCACTAAATTGTTACTGAATTTTACAACTTGATAATGACCAGCCTATCAGGCTTTAAAGGATAATTTCGCATCATCAAGCCGTTTTCAATTACAAATTAGTTACAATTCAGCACCAACTAACGTTCAACCTTATCAGGAAATCAGGCATGCAAGATCAACAACTAAACGATTGGCGTACCCATGCGCTCACATTAGAGTCGGAAGTTAACAAAGTCGTCGTCGGTCAGGAAAATCCAGTACGCCTGATCACCACTGCCGTATTTGCACGCGGCCACGTGTTGCTGGAAGGCGATGTCGGTGTGGGTAAAACCACTTTGCTGCGCGCCTTTACGCGCGGCATTGGCGGCGGTTACCAACGGATTGAGGGTACGATTGACCTGATGCCAAATGATCTGGTGTATCACACCTATCTGGGTGAAGATGGCAAACCTCATGTGAGCCCAGGCCCACTGTTGATGTCCGGCCAGGATTTATCGATTTTCTTTTTTAACGAAATCAACCGCGCCCGCCCGCAAGTACACTCACTGATGTTGCGCGTGATGGCAGAACGCACGCTGACGGCTTTTAATAAAGAACATTACTTCCCGCACATGCTGGTTTTTGCTGACCGCAACCAGGTCGAGCGTGAAGAAACCTTTGATATCCCGTCTGCGGCGCGTGACCGTTTCATGATGGAAATCCCGATTGTGGTGCCGCCTGCGCATGACATTATGGAGTCATTGATTTTTGACACACGCTTCCACGATGTAGACCAGCTGATTTCCAACGTGCCCGCTGACATTCTCAAGTTTGACCAGTTAAACAGCTTCGCCAAGGTCATCCAGGAAAATATCCAGGCCAGCCCTGCCCTGCGTAAATATGCGCTGGACTTGTGGTTAGCAACTAAAGACCCAGTGGCTTACGGCGTCAAAGTATCCAATGTCGATATGAAACGCCTGGTACTGAGTGGCGCCAGCCCGCGTGGGATGGGCATGTTGCTGCGTGCGGCCCGCGTTAACGCCTGGCTCAATAATCGCCAGGCCGTGGTGCCGGAAGACATTCATGCCGTGTTCCACGAAACAATTGCGCACCGCCTGGTATTCAGTCCGGTTTACGAAATGCGCCGTACCGAAATCGCACGCGAATTGCTGACCGGCATTATCAATGCCGTCGCAGCACCTTAAAGTTTTTGTTGCTGGAACGTTATGGAAACCATTAAGGAATTCAGCTACCACATCGGCTGGCGTTCCCGTTCGCGTCGCCCTGGCCGCCACAAGAGCAACCAGCGCGGTATGGGCATGGAGTTTCGTGGCCACACCACGTTGCTGTCATACCCTGACCCGCGCCGGATCGACATCCGCCAGACCATCCGCGACCCGATGGAGCAGGTCTATGTGCGTATCTTTAACCAGAAAAGCGCCACGCCGGTATTTGTGATGTGCGATATGTCGGGCTCCATGCAATATGGCACACCGCACACCAAACTGGTCACCGCCGCCCATATCACCCGTTCGGTGGCACAATCGGCTAGCCGCAATACGGATCCGGTCGGTTTTATAGGCTTTGATGATGATGTGCATGACGAATGGCTGAGCACGCTCTCGCTGCGCCCGCACACCATGTTTGACCTGGCGGACCGCCTGGAAAACCATTTACCGAATGAAGTCGGTGCAGGCGCGCTGCTAGAGAGCGTACGCCTGTTGCCTCGCGAACGCTCGCTGATATTCCTGGTATCTGACTTTCATATGCCGCTGGAGCAGCTGGAAGAAGCGCTGCTACTGATGCTGCGCCACCATATCGTGCCAGTGATCCTATGGAACAGCACCGAATACAAAGAGTTGCCGGAGTTTGGCATTACCAGTATCAACGACCCGGAAACTGGTGAACGGCGTACCTTGTTCCTGCGCGCTTCTTATCGTGAACGTATCCTGGAAGCGTTTGCGGCCAGACGCCAGGCGATTGAAGATATTTTTATGAGATTTGATATGCAGCCATTTTTTGTGGAAGACGCGTTTGATGCAGACCTGCTCACCGACTACTTCCACCAATATGTGCCTGCCTGAGGAAAGCGACCGATGAAAGCGCGCAACCATTTATTGTCATTATTTCTCGCATCGACCTTGCTCTGCACCGCATTGAGCAGCGCGGCCGATGTCGTTCTACCTTCGGTAGACAGCAAGTTTGTCAGCGTTAAAGAAATCAACCCCAGCCGCGATGCCGGCTATGTGGTCGGCGACAAATTGCAACGCACCATGATACTGACAGTCAAACAGCCTTACGACCTGATCAAGGAATCGCTGCCTATCGTTGGTTATGAGCACAGGTACCGCGGCCAGGTATCCGGCATAGAATTGACTGCCATTGACGTTGAGGAACAACGTGAAAGCAAGCAATCCGTCTATACCATTCACCTTGAATACCAGGTGTTTAAAATCGGCCGCGTCGCCAAACCGGCCATTTTAAGAGGCGAAATCGTCAAAGTGCGCCAGCAAGGCAGCAAAGACGTCAAACAATTCCGCATGCCATCGTTTAACTTCCGCACTTCACCGCTCTCGGTGTATGGCGAGGTCAACCTTAAAAATGAAATGAGCCCTTTTGTGGCGCCACTCAAACTGCATGCAGACAAAGAATGGCTGGCCCTCAAAGTCGCGGCAGGCGTGTTAGCCGCCAGCCTGTTGGCTTTGTTATACATCTTAGGCGCACGCACCTGGCTGCCATATATGGGCGGCGCCTTTGCCAAAGCCTATCGCAAGATCAACAAACTGCCTGAAGATGAACAAGGCTTGCAACAGGCTATTTCAACCGTGCATGCCGCTTTGCACCAGGTGGCAGGCCACAGCGTATTTGGTAATGGTGTTGAGCGGTTTTTACAAACCAAGCCCGCTTTTGCTGTAGCCAAACCAGATATCGAACGGTTTTTTGCGCTATCACGCCAGGTGTTTTTCGATACCAACACACCGCTAGAGCTGGGCATGCCGCCCAAACAATGGCTGAAAAAGTTCTGTCGCCATATGCGTGACTGCGAGCGCGGCTTACGCCCTGAGGTAAAAGCATAATGGCATTCACACATCCCTGGCTGCTATGGGCGCTGCCATTAGCGCTATTGCCACTATTGCTGGAGCGTGCACACAGCAGACATTATTCGTGGATAGGTCTGCTGCCGCCGGATCCACTGTCCAGTACCATCGGATTTCTGCTCAAGGTGCTAGCCGTGGTCAGTATCTTGTTTATCATTCTGGGCCTGGCCGGGCCACACAGCCTGGAACAACAAATTGAACGCACTGGCATCGGCGCGCAGATTGGCCTGGTGCTGGACCGCAGCGCCAGTATGGATGACCCGTTTGCAGGCGATAAGGACGGCCATGTCGGTGAAACCAAGTCGGTCGCAGCGGCCCGCATCATGACCAGCTTTGTCGAGCACCGTAGTAACGACATGATGGGCCTGATCACCTTCAGCAACTCTGCCATGTATGTGCTCCCGCTGACTGAAAACAAAGAGGCCATGTTATCCGCCATTCAGGCCACCGCAGGCAACTCCTTGTTTCAAACCAATATTGGCGGCGGCTTAACCAGCGCGGTGGAACTGTTTAAAGATGTGCCGGACTCTGGTTCGCGCGTCATCATCCTCATTTCGGATGGTGCGGGCCGTGTCAGCGACATGGTGCAGCAAAAACTGCGTGACTGGCTGCAACGCTACAACATTGGCCTCTACTGGATCGTGCTACGCCAGCCTGGCGGCGTCACTATTTTTGACCCGAAATATGCCGAAAGCAGCTACGACGGCCCGATGCCTAGCGAGGTCTTGCTGTACCAGTTTTTTCAAACCCTGCGCACACCTTTTAGCGCTTATGAAGCGGCTGACCCCAAATCACTCGAAGCCGCGATTGCCGACATTAATAGCAAAGAGAAAAAGCCGATTCAATACCTGGAGAAAATTCCAGGCCACGATTACACCAATGTCTGTTACTGGATTGCATTTGTCATGATTGCTTTCCTGCTGGCGGTTAAATATCTGGAGATACACACATGGCGCTCAGCGTAAATAAACTGGTGACCGGCCTGCTGGTCGTGGCAGTCGCGTCACTCGCCACCATGGCTTATAGCTGGCAACGCATACAGCAGGTAGAAGCCTTCAACGAAGCCGTGATGGCCGCCAAAAGCCCGCAAACCGACCAGCAAAGCTTTGAGGCAAAGTTTGCTGTCGCCTATTGGCTAGGCAAAAACGAGCGCTATAAAGAGTCTACATTGCTGTTCACCAAGCTCATAGACCAGGCCAATGCCAGCCAACGAGCGGCCATATTGCACAATGTAGGCAATATGTTCTTCCTGCGCGCCATCCAGTTAACGGGCGGCAACGACAACAGCACGCGTGACGAGCTTGAATACCTGCTGTCACAAGCGGCCACCTCTTACAAAACGGCCCTCAAGGCAGATAACCGTAATTGGGGTACACGTCGTAACTTTGACCGCGTACTGGGCCTGCTGCCGGAAAAACCGACCCCAGGCGTGGGCGAATCAGACAACCCTGGGCTGATCATGGGCAATATCCCTAACGGCTTGCCATAACAAGTTGTGTGTAACGCGTAAATCATTTGACTGAACATTATTGACTGGCACCCCATGAAGATCTGGCTACGACACTTTATCAAACACCGTGACACCGCCCTGCTCGGACTGGCCCTGCTATTTTTGCTGATTGCTATCCTACGGCCCAGCATTCCGTTCAAACACAATATCTACGCCTATTTTTTGATTGCAGATATCTCGCAGAGCATGAACGCAGAAGACATGACCTTGCATGGCAAAAAAGTCACGCGCATGGCCTATATGCAGAATATGATGCACGAGGTCGTCGCCTCCCTGCCCTGCGGCACCAAGGTCAGTATCGGCATGTTCGCTGGCAACTCGGTGGCCGCCATGTACTCACCGATTGAAGTATGCAGCAACTTTGCGGCGATTCAGGACACGATTGCACACCTGGACTGGCGTATGGCCTGGTCGGGCAATAGCCGCGTGCGCGAGAGCCTGTTTGTGACGGCCAAAGTGGTACGCGCCATGCCAGAACCGGCACAAGTGCTGTATTTCACCGACGGTGAAGAAGCCCCTAAACTACATGCGTTTAACACCAAGAACCTGGAAGAATTCCAGGGCGGTGACGACTGGCTATTTGTCGGTATCGGCTCAGAAGAAGGCGTGGCCATTCCCAAACTCAGCCCAGAAAATCAGGTCATTGGTTACTGGTCTAACGAGAGCTTTGCCATGCAGCCAGGCATTGCCCAGATTTCTGAAAGCACCTTGGGCGTGCGCGATGACAACATTGCCTTTGGCGACAATGACCGGTTTATTTCAAAACTATCGACAGAATACCTGGAAAGCCTGACCAAAGAGATTGGTGCTAAATATATCAAAGGCGACAGTACTTACAACGTGCTACAAGCCATGAAGGCGCAGAAACCTGCTCGCCACGATATTGCCCCGCTGCCACTCAGCTGGCTGTTTGCCATCCTGGCTGGCCTGTGTGTGTTGGGCACCTATGCCAGCCGCCACCCATGGCGCCAAATCAAACAGAACCTGCATCTATACCGTAACCAGATCCGCTCAAAATTCTCGGTACGTGCGGAATCTGTCGCGCACGACAATCATTTTCAATAAATACCTTTAATCAATACGGCAATTACTCGCGTAGCCCCCACTTTAACCAGACACGTAAGGCCTGCAAAGCTTGCGTGTCTGCCTGGTCAGACAGAATCAACAAGCGTTTAGGCCGCAGCCAGCGCATCATTGGCGTTGAGGGCGTTTGCACCAACGTACTAGCATCAGCTTGCAGCGCCAAAGCCGAGATATGCAACACGATGCACGCCGGATGCACTACCGTGTCGGGCAAGACAATCAAAGACCAGATCTGGCCACGCTTGTCCGTCAACGTCATCTGCCCAAACACATCTACCCTTAATGACTGCACGCTCCATGGCCAACGCGTGGCGGGTAACTGCGTCCATTGCCAAACGCACGCCAGCAGATAAGCCAGCACGCCCAGCGCCGCCCATACTGGTGGCAGGCAATCAACCAGGCTGAACACCACCAGTATTGAAAACAGCCACCACCACCCCCATAAAAATTTAGAGGGTCTGAGACGCAGACCGATTTCACTTGATAGAATAGCTTTTTTCATCGCAATCATACGGGTGGCACATACAAGCATGTCCTGCCCCGGAAGGAACCCTTTTTTATGTCCAGTCCAGCAAACGCCTGGCAATCTTTTTTGATCTCACAAGGCGCAGCATTTAATGCTTTGGGCGAAGCCGCATTCCCGGCCACCAGCGCCAGTGCACAATTGTTTGACCTTTCCAGCCAGGGGCTGATTGCCATCAGTGGCGCAGACAGCCAGACCTTTTTGCAAGGGCAAGTGACTAACGATATTAAACTGCTAGCCCAAGGCGCGCAATTCAATGGTTACTGCACGCCCAAAGGCCGCTTACTGGCACTGTTCTTCAGTTTTATCATCGATGATGTCATTTATCTGCAATGCCCGCGTGACTTGATCCCGGATTTGGTCAAACGCCTGCGTATGTACGTGCTGCGCAGCAAAGTGCTGGTAGAAGACGCCAGTGAGCGACTCGTGGCTTTAGGCCTGGCCAGCGACACACTTGCAACAACCATGGAAGCGTTACCCGCCACGCCATACCGACAAGCACAGACGCCTTACGGCACCCTGATACGCCTGGCCGACACAGGCGTACAGCAACGCGCCCTGTTAATCGCCGCCAGCGAACAGGCACAAGCCAGCTGGCAAGCATTGTCGGCTACATTCACGCCAAGCAGCACCTCACAGTGGGAGGCATTGGAAATCCAGGCAGGCATTCCGCAAGTCTATGCCGCCACCAAAGAGCAGTTTGTACCGCAAATGGTCAATCTGGATGCACTTAATGGCATCAACTTCAAGAAAGGCTGCTATACCGGCCAGGAAATCGTGGCGCGCACGCACTACCTGGGCAAGGTTAAACGCCGCACACTGCTGGCACAACTCACTAGTGAACACGCGCCTCAGCCAGGCGATGTATTACAGGATGCGCAGCAACAGGAAGCCGGGCAACTGGTACGTGTCGCACCAGCGGCAGGCAATACCTGGTGGGTGTTGGCTGAATGCCGCCTGGAGGCTAAAGAGGCAGGCACGATCAGTTGGCAAGGCCAAGCCCTTACCTTTCAAGAATTACCTTATGTGCTGTCATAACGCCATAACCATCAGACAATAAAAAAGGCGCTGTAAGCGCCTTTTTTATTGTGCGTGCGGACTGGTTTCCGGTAACACTGGTTTAATTTCTACTGTTTTTGGTTCTGCAGGTTTAGCATCCAGCGGCGACGTCGGCTTGTTGCTTGCAGCTTGTTTATTCTGGATGACCTGGAAAAACACTTCATCCTGCTTGACCAGCCCCAGCTCGCTACGCGCGCGCTCTTCAATCGCTGACTGGCCCTGTTTCAGGTCGCGCACTTCTTCACGCAAAGTATCATTACGCTGACGGTAATATTCATTACGTTTTTCGTGCGCCTCGATCTGCTGCGAATACTGCCAGACGCGCAACCAGCTGCCCTTGCCCAGCCACAATGGATATTGCAGCAGGGCAATCAGGACCACCAATACGACCGTCAGTTTACGCACGTTGACCTATCAGTGACCTGAATGAGGTTGCGGTTATTTAAACAACTGGTAGAACGCGGACAAGCCAGCGTAGCTGGTTGCGTCACCCAACTCTTCTTCAATACGCAGCAACTGGTTGTACTTGGCTACGCGCTCGGAGCGGCACAGGGAACCGGTTTTGATCTGCAATGCATTGGTTGCCACGGAAATATCGGCAATCGTCGTATCTTCAGTTTCACCGGAACGGTGTGACACCACCGCCGTGTAGTTGGCACGCTTAGCCATCTCGATGGTCTGGAACGTCTCAGTCAAGGTACCGATCTGGTTCACTTTGATCAACACAGAGTTGGCCACGCCTTTCTGGATGCCTTCACGCAGGATTTTCGGATTGGTCACGAACAAGTCATCGCCGACCAACTGTGTGGTTTTACCTAAGCGTTGTGTCAGCAGATCCCAACCAGCCCAGTCAAACTCATCCATACCATCTTCAATGGTGATGATAGGATATTTGCCTGCCAGCGTCGCCAGATAGTCACAGAACTCTGCAGAAGTCAGCGCAGCGCCTTCTGATTCCAGGTGATATTTACCATCTTTAAAGAACTCGGTGCTGGCGCAATCCAGACCCAGGTAGATGTCTTTACCTGGCTCGTAACCGGCCGCTTCAATCGATTCCATGATCAATTGCAAGGCAGATTCGTTGGATGGCAGGTTAGGCGCAAAACCACCTTCATCCCCCACAGTCGTTGCCAGGCCTTTGGCATGCAAGGTTTTCTTCAAGGCATGAAATACCTCGGCACCTGCACGCAAGGCTTCACGGAACGTTGGCAAACCGGCTGGCACAATCATGAACTCCTGGATATCTACGGAGTTATCAGCGTGTGCACCACCGTTAATGATGTTCATCATCGGCGTTGGCAATTGCATGAAAGCAGAACCACCCAGGTAGCGATACAAAGGCAAACCGCTTTCTTCAGCCGCTGCACGGGCGCAGGCCATAGATACGCCCAAAATCGCGTTTGCGCCCAAACGGTCTTTATTGTCCGTGCCATCCAGCTCAATCAGGGTTTTGTCGATAAAGCTTTGCTCTTCAGCGTCCAGACCGATAATGGCTTCGGTAATTTCTGTGTTGACGTTTTCAATCGCATTTAACACGCCCTTACCCAGGTAACGGCTCTTGTCGCCATCACGCAGCTCTACGGCTTCTTTGGCACCGGTAGAAGCGCCTGAAGGCACTGCAGCACGGCCAATCACACCACTTTCCAGCAATACATCGACTTCAACGGTCGGGTTACCGCGTGAATCCATAATTTCGCGGGCGATAATATCTACAATAGCGCTCATGATTTATCCTTATCTTAAGATGTCAAAAAATTATAGGGTCTGTTCTGCGAAACCGGCTTTTTTCACCAGTTTGTCGAGGTCGACCAGCAGATGCAACAAATCTTCCATTTTGCCCAAGGGCCAGGCGTTTGGTCCGTCTGACAAGGCTTTGCTTGGGTCTGGATGCGTTTCCATAAAGACACCGGCAATGCCGCTTGCAACCGCTGCACGCGCCAACACTGGCACAAACTCTCGCTGACCACCACTCTTGTCGCCCTGCCCACCAGGTTGTTGTACCGAGTGTGTCGCATCAAATACTACCGGGCAATCGGTTTCACGCATAATGGCCAGGCCACGCATATCAGACACCAGGGTGTTATAGCCGAAAGAAGCCCCGCGCTCGCAGACCATAATGTTGTCGATACCGCCGTTGGCTTCTTTCGCCTTATTAACCACCTGTTTCATATCACCAGGCGCCAAAAACTGGCCTTTTTTGATATTCACCGGCTTGCCGGACTGGGCACAAGCCACAATAAAATCGGTCTGGCGGCACAAGAAGGCAGGCGTCTGCAGCACATCGACTACGGCTGCCACATGTGGCACCTGCTCTTCAGTATGCACATCAGTCAAAATCGGCACGCCAATCTGTGCTCGCACTTCGTCCAGAATCTTCAAGCCTTCATCCATACCAAACCCTCGAAAAGTTTTGGTGGAGCTACGGTTGGCTTTGTCATAAGAGGACTTATAAATAAATGGCACGCCAATACGCGCAGCCATTTCTTTTAACTGGCCAGCTGTATCAATCGCCATTTGTTTGGATTCGATGACACAAGGACCCGCGATCAAAAACAGCGGATGCTCCAGGCCAACGTCAAAACCACATAATTTCATCAGTATTCCTTACTTTTTGGACGCTTTTTGCGCCAAGGCTGCCTGCACATAGGCTTTAAATAATGGATGGCCGCTACGTGGATTAGAAGTGAACTCAGGGTGGAACTGGCAAGCCACAAACCATGGATGTTCTGTTTGCGGCAATTCAATCATTTCACACAGTTCCTCACGTGGCGTACGTGCAGAAATCACCAAACCTGCAGCTTTCAACTGATCCACGTAATGGTTGTTGACTTCATAACGGTGACGATGACGCTCATTCACTTCATTGCCATAAATGCTGGCCGCCAGGGTATTTGGCACGATAGGACAGCTCTGTGCGCCTAAACGCATGGTGCCACCGAGATCAGAATGCTCGTCACGTTTTTCAATCTTGCCAGAAGCATCCTGCCACTCATCAATCAGGCCAATGAGTTTGTGCTCTGCTTTCGGGTTGAACTCGGTACTGTTAGCATCTTTCAGACCAGCAACATTACGTGCATATTCAATCACAGCCAGTTGCATGCCCAGGCAAATCCCCAGATAAGGCACTTTGCTTTCACGTGCATAACGAATGGCAGCAATCTTGCCTTCGGTCCCGCGCACGCCAAAGCCACCAGGAATCAGAATCGCATCCATGCCATTCAGGCCATTGGTGCCATTCTTTTCAATATCTTCACTATCAATATAATGAATTTTGACTTTGGACTCGGTATGGATACCGGCATGGATCAAGGCTTCAGTCAGCGACTTGTAAGACTCAGTCAGGTCTACGTATTTACCGACAAAAGCGATATCGACGATTTCTTTCGGGTTGGCCTGCGCGTGCGTAATTTTTTGCCAGGCGGACAAATCGGCCGCCTTGGCCAGAATATTCAATTTATGACAGACGATTTCGTCCATCATTTGCTCATGCAGCAAGCCTGGAATCTTGTAAATAGAATCGCTATCAATCGCGCTAATCACAGCCTCAAAAGGCACGTTGGTGAACAAGGCAATCTTGCGCTTTTCATCTTCAGGGATTTCACGCTCGGCACGACACAACAGGATGTCTGGCTGAATACCAATCTCGCGCAATTCTTTCACTGAGTGCTGTGTCGGCTTGGTTTTCAATTCGCCAGCGGTCGGAATCCAGGGCAACAGGGTCAGGTGCACATAACAGGCGTTGTTTCGGCCTTCTTCAAAGCCCATCTGGCGGATGGCTTCCAAAAACGGTAAAGATTCAATATCGCCTACCGTGCCACCGACTTCAACAATCGCTACATCTGCGCCTTCGGCACCACGTTTGACGTGTGCCTTGATTTCATCGGTAATGTGCGGAATCACCTGCACGGTTTTGCCCAAATATTCACCGCGACGCTCTTTTTTAATCACGGTTTCGTAAATCTGGCCCGTCGTAAAGTTATTGCGCTTGGACATCTTGCTACTGATAAAGCGCTCATAATGGCCAAGATCGAGGTCGGTTTCTGCACCATCATCGGTCACGAACACTTCGCCGTGCTGGAATGGCGACATGGTGCCTGGGTCAACGTTAATATAGGGATCGAGTTTCAACATGGTGACTTTAATGCCACGGGACTCGAGAATCGCGCCAAGACTGGCGGCTGCGATACCTTTTCCAAGAGAAGAAACAACACCGCCGGTTACGAATACATATTTGGTCATGGATAAGGTACTTAGAGATTGTTACAGACGGGAGAACATTTTACCGTAAAGCCCTCTCGCCGACAATGAAGGCAAACGATAAATCCTGCGCAGATTCGCCATGATGCTCGCTCAGGCATACAATAAGCAAATGCACAATCACGCCATCAACCAGCCAAAATACTGGCAACACCTATTACCCAAGCTAGGCCCATCCAGCCATAAATACAATCGCGGTTATGCTTTTATCTATGGCGGCTACCCGATCACGGGCGCTGCCAGGCTCGCCGCGCTGGCAGCGGCACGTGTAGGCGCAGGTATCACTGCCATCGCCGTGCCCGAGATTGCCTTTCATGTTTATGCCAGCCAGTTACTGAGCATCATGGTCAAGCCATATGGCGATGACACAGGAATAGACCAACTGATTGCCGACCCTCGCATTAATGCTTACCTGATTGGGCCTGGCGCCGGCCTGAATCAGCAAACCCAAACGAACACCTTGCGCATGCTGCAAACCGGTAAACCCGTGGTGATTGATGCAGATGCGCTGACTATATTTGCTGGCGAGGCCGAATCTCTCAGCCGCGCGATCACGAGCACTTGCGTACTCACGCCTCATGCAGGTGAATTTGCCAGGCTGACAGGCACAGAAGTCGCCTCGCCACTCTCACTTAGAATCTCACAAGCGCAGCAGGCAGCGCAGACGTTTAATGCCACCCTATTGTTAAAAGGCGCAATCTCCATTATCGCTGCGCCAGATGGTCGCGTCCTGCTCAATGACAATGCGCCGCCCACGTTGGCAACGGCGGGTGCAGGCGATGTCTTAGCCGGGTTGATTACGGGATTATTAGCGCAAGGCCTGCCAGCGTTTGAAGCCACTGCAGCAGCGAGCTGGATGCATGGCAGAGCCGCCGCAACATTTGGCCCAGGCCTCATTGCAGATGACCTGCCTGCCATGATCCCTGCCATATTACAGGCGCTTGAATCCCCTGCCCCTGGACTCCGCCTTAATCAATAGAGTAGCCAAAAAAAAGCGCCATTGCACGATGTGCCATGGCGCTTTTTCTAACAGCTTAAATTTAGAATGGACGTGGTGTCGCAATACCCAATGCTTCATTCAAGCCCAATGCCAGGTTAGTACCGGCAACCGCGATAATGTAACCAGCGCCAGTCAGGATCGTAGCGATGCCACCTACCAGGCCCAGAGATGTTGGAAACTCAGGAATAATGGAAAAACCACCAGAAACCACTTCTACTTCAGTCATTGTTAATTCACGCATAACTTCTTCCTTATTTAATATTGTTAATCAAAATAGTTGGGCCTTAAACAAGTGAATCTCCTCCACTCAAAACGGCACCAACCGACTTAAGATTAACACAATTTAATTACATTAAAACAACTTATATTAATAAAAATTAACAATTAGGATTGCGCAAGAAAGACCATTCATGGATACGAACTGAGAACAAACACAAAGAGATTGAAAATAAAAACGCACCATGAATATGGTGCGAGTCATAAGGAATAAGCTGGATTTAACGACTGCGCTGCTTGTTTTTTAACAGCTGGTTTTGCTCACGCTTCCAGTCACGCTCTTTTTCAGTATCGCGCTTGTCGTGTTGCTTTTTACCTTTTGCCAGGCCAATCTGGATTTTGATACGGCCACGTGTAAAGTGCATATCCAGCGGTACAATGGTGTAGCCCGCGCGCTCGACTTTACCAATCAGCTTGTCAATTTCCTCGCGGTGTAACAACAGTTTACGCGTACGGATCGCATCAGGACGGATATGGGTGGAGGCAGCGCCCAGCGGCGTAATATGGCAGCCGATCAGGTATAACTCGCCGCGCATGACCACCACGTAAGCCTCTTTGAGGTTGGTGCGGTTATCGCGTATGGCTTTGACTTCCCAGCCCTCAAGCACAAGGCCGGCTTCGTACTTCTCTTCGATAAAGTAGTCAAAAAACGCTTTTTTGTTTTGCGCGATGCTCATAACGCTGGTGTGCAGACTTAAATCACTTAAAATAGCATTTTAACTCAAAACCCAATTCCGTTCCGGAACCATCGCTGAAATGGCTTAACACAATGGCGCAAGTAGAAAAAACCGTTTTAGTCATGCACTCCTGTGCAGCCATGTTTCAACTGGTTGATGCCGTGGAAGACTATCCACAATTCCTGCCCTGGTGTGGCGGTAGCGAGCTCACCGAGCGCACAGAAGTGGCGACGCAAGCGACGATACATATTAACTATCACGGGATTCAGCAGCACTTCACGACGCGCAACCACAAACAGTTCCCGCACCGCATGGACATTACCTTGGTCGATGGCCCGTTCAAGCAACTGGCCGGGCATTGGCATTTTATCCCCCTGCGCGAAGATGCCTGCAAAATTGAGTTCAAACTGGAGTACGTGTTTGCAAATGGCCTGGTCGAACGCATTATTGCACCGGTGTTTAGCCATATTGCCAATACCTTTGTAGATAGCTTTGTCAAACAGGCGGACAAGCTGCATTTGAAGTAGTCCCAATGCCAAACAGACAACGCGAGAGCATCACCGTAGAAGTGGCCTATGCCTTACCACAGGCGCAAAGTATTCTTACATTAACTGTCAGCGCAGGCACCACCGCGCTAGAGGCTGTTATCCAATCAGGCATTGCTCAGCAATATCCTGACATTTCGCTGGATCACCTGGCACTGGGGATTTTTGGCAAGAAGGTAGAAGCCGGGACGGTATTAAAAGCCATGGACCGGGTAGAAATTTACCGGCCACTGCTGGCCAATCCTAAAGAGGCGCGCAGACAACGCGCAGCTGCCAAAGATGGGAAGCAAACGCGGCTCAGAGACGTATAAATGAGCACTTTTGGTTACTCTCCCAGACAATTTTCGTCAATTTCCTGTTGCGCCCTCGCCATGCCCTCTCGAATCTGATCATCCGTCAGATATTCTTTTTGACCATTTTCATTGACATTTTGCATGCGACCGCCAACGGCATAGTTACGGTAGTTGGACCTTGCGGCAGCACAGTTTTGCGCTTTTAAACGCTCCTGCATGGCCTTCAAGGCCTCAGCCTCTGCGGAGGGCGCAGGCTCACGATTCTCTACAGGTTTCTTATTCGCAGACGCGGCTTCCTCGCGCTGGTAGGCGTCTGAGCGCGTGAGTGGTACATCATTAGGCACCGTGGCGGCCTTGATTTTTTGCGTACTATTGCCCCCTGCCTGTGGTGGCACGTCCGAATAATTCATCACGCCTTTTTCATCGCGCCACTTATAAATTTCGGCGCTTGCCTGCATAGACCACAACAAGCATCCCGCCAAAATCACTTTCAAAATAATCTTCATCGCCCACACCCTGCTCTTAATTAAAAAAACATCCATGCACAAACCATGCCAAACACAGCCAGCGTCGTAGCAAGTAATGCAAAACGCTTTGTCAAGGCAAAACGAAATCGGTATAATTATATTTTGGAGATAAGGAATTCACATGCGTTTGTTGCAACAAGCCCTGACCTTTGATGACGTTTTACTCGTTCCAGCCCATTCGAATGTCATGCCTCGCGAGGTCAACCTCAGTACCAAGCTGACCAAAAGCATCACTTTAAATATCCCACTGTTATCTGCTGCAATGGACACTGTCACTGAAGCACGCATGGCGATTGCTTTGGCACAATTGGGCGGCATGGGCATTATTCACAAGAACATGACGGTTGAGATGCAGGCTTCCCGCGTCTCCCGCGTAAAACGTTTCGAATCTGGCGTCGTCATTGACCCGGTCACCATCCACCCCGCCATGAGCGTGCGCGAAGTGATGGACATCACCAAACAACAAAAAATCTCCGGCCTGCCAGTCTTGCAAGATGGCAAAGTCGTCGGCATTGTCACCAACCGTGACCTGCGTTTTGAAACCAACCTCGATCAAGCCGTCAGCAATGTCATGACACCGCAAGATCGCCTGGTCACGGTGCGTGAAGGCGCCAGCCGTGAAGAAATCATGGGCCTGCTGCACAAGCACCGCCTGGAACGCCTGCTGGTCGTCGGCCAAAACTACGAACTCAAAGGCCTGATCACGGTAAAAGACATTCAAAAATCGCACGATCACCCATTAGCCTGTAAAGATGAAAAAGGCCGTTTGCGTGTGGCTGCAGCGGTGGGCGTGGGCGAAGGCACTGACGAGCGTATTGATGCGTTGGTTGAAGCTGGCGTAGACGCCATTGTCGTCGACACGGCACATGGCCACTCACAAGGCGTACTGGACCGCGTGCAATGGGCGAAAACCAAATATCCAAAACTGCAAGTCATTGGTGGCAACATTGCCACGGCTGAAGCTGCACTGGCCCTGGTAGACCACGGTGCTGACTGCGTGAAAGTCGGCATTGGCCCGGGCTCTATCTGCACCACC
This sequence comes from Methylophilus sp. 'Pure River', assembly GCF_046765995.1. Taxonomy (NCBI): domain Bacteria; kingdom Pseudomonadati; phylum Pseudomonadota; class Betaproteobacteria; order Nitrosomonadales; family Methylophilaceae; genus Methylophilus; species Methylophilus sp. 'Pure River'. The sequence continues at coordinate 245,552 of NZ_JBKOUE010000005.1, forward strand.
CGTATCGTCGCTGGTGTTGGTGTGCCGCAAATTACAGCTATCAGCAATGTGGCCAAAGCGCTGGAAAAATCCGGTGTGCCGTTTATTGCAGACGGCGGTATCCGTTTCTCGGGTGATATTTCTAAAGCGATTGCAGCTGGTGCCTACAGCGTAATGCTGGGCGGCATGTTTGCTGGTACTGAAGAAGCGCCTGGCGAAGTCGAACTGTTCCAGGGCCGTTCATACAAATCCTATCGTGGCATGGGTTCTATCGGCGCCATGCAAAAAGGCTCGTCTGACCGCTACTTCCAGGATAACACCGCCAATGCTGACAAACTGGTACCAGAAGGCATTGAAGGCCGCGTACCTTACAAAGGCAGCGTGCTGGCCGTGGTCCACCAATTGATGGGTGGTTTGCGTGCTTCCATGGGCTATGTTGGTTGTGCCACCATTGAAGATATGCGCAATAAAGCCGAGTTTGTACAAATCACCAGTGCCGGTATGCGCGAATCGCACGTACATGATGTACAGATTACTAAAGAAGCTCCTAACTATCGCGTAGATTAAGCTTTACTGACCATTATTAAACCAAGCCACAGAGGACACAGATGTCACGGAGAAAAGTTTCTCTTAGACGCTGTGTCCTCTGTGCACTCTGTGGCTAAAAAAAATGTCTCACTCAAAAATCCTCATTCTAGATTTCGGTTCACAAGTGACCCAACTCATCGCCCGTCGCGTACGCGAAGCGCATGTATATTGTGAAATCCACCCTTGCGACGTATCTGACGACTTCGTCAAAAACTTTGGCGCAGACGGCATTATCCTCAGCGGCAGCCATGCCAGCGTTTATGAAGAAGAAACCGACAAAGCACCGCAAGCCGTGTTTGAACTGGGCGTACCAGTCATGGGCATTTGCTACGGCATGCAAACCATGGCACAACAACTGGGCGGCAAGGTAGAAGCCGGTGCCAAGCGTGAGTTTGGCTATGCCCAGGTGCGCGCACGCGGCCACTCTGCCCTATTCCGCGACATCCAGGATGCCACCAACGCTGAAGGCCACGGCCTGATTGACGTCTGGATGAGCCACGGTGACAAAGTGACCGAGCTGCCAGCAGGCTTTAAAGTCATCGCCAGCAACGACACCACGCCGATTGCTGCCATGGCCGATGAAGACCGCAGATTCTACGCCGTGCAGTTCCACCCTGAAGTCACACACACCAAGCAAGGCCAGGCCATGCTGGAGCGCTTTGTATTGGATATCTGTGCGGCAAAGCCAGACTGGATCATGGGTGACTACATCAGCGAAGCCGTAGCCAAGATCAAAGCCCAGGTCGGCGATGAAGAAGTCATTTTAGGTTTATCCGGTGGCGTTGACTCTTCCGTCGCCGCTGCATTGATCCACCGCGCCATTGGCGACCAGCTGACCTGTGTGTTTGTAGACCACGGCCTGTTACGCCTGAATGAAGGCGATATGGTGATGGAAATGTTCGCTGGCCGCCTGCATGCCAATGTGATCCGCGTTGACGCTACTGAGCAATTTATGGGTAAACTGGCTGGCGTCAGTGACCCGGAAGCCAAACGTAAAATCATCGGTGCCGAGTTTGTGGAGGTATTTAAAGCTGAAGCGGCCAAACTCAAAGCCAGCGGCGCTGGCCACAAAGGCGCGACTTTCCTGGCGCAAGGCACGATTTACCCGGATGTGATTGAATCCGGTGGCGCTAAGTCTAAAAAAGCCGTCACCATCAAGAGCCACCACAACGTCGGCGGCTTGCCTGAACAATTAGGCCTTAAATTGCTGGAGCCATTGCGCGACCTGTTCAAGGACGAAGTACGCGAACTCGGTGTTGCACTCGGCTTGCCACGCGACATGGTCTATCGCCACCCGTTCCCAGGCCCAGGCCTGGGTGTACGTATTCTAGGTGAAGTGAAAAGCGAATTTGCCTTATTGTTGCAACGCGCAGATGCTATCTTTATTGAAGAGCTACGCAACACCGTAGACGCTGCCACAGGTAAAACCTGGTACGACCTCACCAGCCAGGCATTTACCGTGTTCTTGCCGGTGAAGTCAGTCGGCGTGATGGGCGATGGCCGCACTTATGACTATGTGGTTGCATTGCGCGCCGTCGTCACCAGCGACTTTATGACCGCGCACTGGGCAGAACTGCCATACAGCTTGCTAGGCAAAGTCTCCAACCGCATCATTAACGAAGTGCGCGGCATTAACCGCGTGGTGTACGACATTTCTGGCAAACCGCCTGCCACCATCGAGTGGGAATAACCTTCATTCACTAACCAATCTCAGACCGATTAGAGCACAATACGATGAGCACACAATCCATTATCCTCACTGGCGACCGCCCAACTGGCCCGTTACACCTGGGGCATTTTGTTGGCAGCTTGCGCAACCGCGTCAAATATCAGCATGAATACAAGCAATATGTGATGCTGGCCGACGCACAGGCGCTGACCGATAATATGGATGATATTGATAAAGTGCATCGCAATGTGGTGGAAGTCGCGCTGGATTACCTGGCCGTCGGAATAGATCCTAAACTGTCCACCATTTTTATCCAGTCACAAGTGCCTGAACTGACTGAACTGGCGTTTTATTACCTCAACTTAGTCACAGTGGCGCGCCTGGAGCGTAACCCGACTGTGAAAGAAGAAATTCGCCTGCGTGATTTTGAACGTGATATTCCGGCGGGTTTCCTCACCTACCCGGTCAGCCAGGCAGCTGACATTACGGCGTTTAAAGCGACGCTGGTGCCGGTGGGTGAAGACCAGATCCCGATGATTGAACAAACCAACGAGATCGTACGCCGCTTTAACCGCACCTATAAGAATGCCAGCACCAAACAAGAGATTCTGGTTGAAACCAAAGCGCTGGTGCCAGAGCTTGGCCGCCTGCCAGGTATTGATGGCAAGGCCAAAATGAGCAAATCACTGGGTAACGTGATTAACTTGGGCGCGACGGCTGACGAAGTGACTAAGGCAGTGAAGCGCGTTTACACCGATCCGCTGCATTTGAAGATTGAAGACCCAGGCCATGTTGAAGGCAATATCGCTTTCACCTACCTGGATGCGTTTGATACTGACAAAGCGGCTATCGCTGAGCTTAAAGCCCATTACACACGCGGCGGCATGGCAGACAGCATCGTTAAAAAGCGCCTGGAAGCTGTATTGCAAGAGATGCTGGAGCCGATCCGTACGCGTCGTGCCGAGCTGGCGAACGACAAAGGCTATATTCTGCAATTGCTGCGTGAAGGCACTGAACAGGCGCGTGAAGTGGCAGCAAACACCATGAGTGAAGTGCGTGCCGCGCTGGGCCTCACCTACTTTTAAGCAATTAAGCACTGAGCATGAGTCGCGGTTTTGTTAAAGAAGATGATCTGGAGCTAGCGGGAACTGACTTACCGGAACGCCCGCTGAGCCCACATGCGAACTATGTGACACCAGACGGCTTGCAGCAATTACAGCAAACCGTCAGAACGCTGGAAACTGCACGCAGCCAGTACGTTGCGCGTAAAGAAGACCCAAGCGCGCAGCAAAAGCTGGCTGAGATTGACCGCGACCTGCGCTACTTTGTCGCCAGGCTGGACTCTGCGCAATTGGTGGATCCGGCACAGCAGCCGCAGCACACCGTATTATTTGGTGCCAAAGTGCAGGTAGAAGACGAAACCGGTGAACAATCTGTGTTCCAGATTGTTGGCGAAGATGAAGCAGATATTGCGCAGCAAAAAGTCAGCTATGTTTCACCGGTGGCGAAAGCCCTGCTCGGCCGCAAAGCCGGTGATAGTACAGTCTGGCAGCGCCCGGCTGGCCCTTTGCAGCTGGATATTTTAACTATTGAGTATTGATTAACACACAACATGAACGTATCACAAGCCATACAGGAACGCCGCTCGATCAAAGCTTACGATCCTGCCCACCGCATGACAGAAGCAGAAATCCAGCAGCTGTTCTCGCTGGCCATGTTATCGCCGACCGCTTTCAATATTCAGCACTGGCGCTTTGTGGTGGTCACGGATCCGGTGTTACGCCATCAAATCCGCGCGGTGAGCTGGAACCAGGCACAAGTCACCGATGCCTCATTGCTGGTCGTAATTACGGTGGATTTGAAAGCCTGGGAAAAAGACCCGGCGCGCTACTGGGTCAATGCACCGCAACAAGTGAGCGACTACCTGGTGAAGGCGATTCACGATTATTACACCGATCACGCCCAAGCTGAGCGTGATGAAGGCATGCGCTCGGGTGGCATGGCCGCCATGACGCTGATGCTGGCAGCCAAGGAAATGGGCTATGACACCTGCCCGATGGATGGCTTTGATTTTGACGCTGTGGCCAAGCTGATCAACCTGCCTGCCGACCATGTACCAGTGATGTTTGTCGTCGTCGGCAAAGCGATGGAAGAAGCCAAAGCACGTGGTGGCCAGTTGCCTATGGATGAAGTTGTCATCTACAACACCTTTTAAACCACCGGCACGCCGCAGTTTGCGCGCCCTGTATTTTTGAAGCATTTATTTATCCGCATTCAACCGCGGCAAAACTTTTTGAAAGTTGTTCATGTTAATTGCAAACAATATCACCATGCAGTTTGGCTCCAAACCACTGTTTGAAAATGTCTCTGTCAAATTTGGCGACGGCAACCGTTATGGCCTGATTGGCGCCAATGGTTGTGGTAAATCCACCTTTATGAAGATTCTGGCCGGTGTGCTTGAGCCAACCAGTGGCAACGTCAGCCTGGACCCCAATGAGCGCATGGCGTTCTTGAAACAGGATCAATTCGCCTACGAAGACCAGCGCGTGCTGGACGTAGTGATGATGGGCCACGAACAAATGTGGAAGGCCATGCAGGAACGTGATGCGATTTACGCCAACCTCGAGGCGACCGAAGACGACTATATGCGCGCAGCAGAGCTGGAAGGCGTGTTTGCCGAATATGACGGCTATACCGCCGAAGCGCGTGCGGGCGAGTTGCTATTGGGCGTAGGTATTCCTTTAGAGCAACATACCGGCCCGATGAGCGCAGTGGCGCCTGGCTGGAAACTGCGTGTACTGCTGGTACAAGCGCTGTTCGCTAATCCAGACGTATTACTGCTGGATGAACCGACCAACAACCTGGATATCAACACCATCCGTTGGCTGGAAGACGTGGTCAATAATCGTGACTGCACCATGGTGATTATTTCGCACGATCGTCACTTCCTGAACCAGGTATGTACGCATACCTGCGATATGGATTACGGCAAAATCACTTCATACCCAGGCAACTATGATGATTACATGGAAGCCAGCATTGCCGCACGTAACCAGCAAGCCAAAGACAATGCCAAGGCCAAACAGCAAATTGCCGACTTGCAGGACTTTGTACGCCGCTTCTCTGCCAACGCCTCTAAGGCCAAGCAAGCGACCAGCCGTGCCAAGCAGATTGATAAAATCAAGGTGGAAGAATTCAAACCTTCCAGCCGCCAATATCCGTTTATCCGCTTTGAATTTGACGACAGGGAAAAGCTGCACCGCAATGCAGTGGAACTGAAAAAACTCAGCCATGGCTTTGACAAGACTTTGTTTAATGACGTAGAACTGATGTTTGAAGCCGGGGAAAAAGTCGCCATCATTGGTGAAAACGGTATCGGTAAAACCACCTTTCTGCGCTGTTTAGCTGGTGATCTCGCGCCCAAACACGGTGAAGTCAAATGGGCAGAAAAAGCCAAGCTGGGCTATTTTGCGCAAGACCATGAATACGAATTTGAAAAAGGCGAAGACCTGTTTGAGTGGATGACTGCACAGCGTCAGCAAGGCGATGATGACAACACCGTACGCAGTATGCTCGGCCGCTTGCTGTTTCCGACCGAAGCCACCAGAAAATCCGTCAAGGTCCTCTCCGGTGGTGAAAAAGGCCGCATGCTGTATGGCAAGCTGATGCTGGCAAAAACCAATGTATTACTCATGGACGAACCAACCAACCACATGGACATGGAATCTATCGAAGCGCTGAACACCGCGCTGGATAAATACAAAGGTACCTTATTCTTTGTCAGCCATGACCGTGAATTCGTGAGCTCGATTGCCACCCGCATTATCGAAATCAAAGCCGATGGCATTGTCGACTTTACCGGCAACTACGAGGATTACCTCGCCAGCCAAGGCATTGAATAAACGGATACACTCCGTTACATAGCCAGTTTCACCAGACAAACACCCGATACATTCGGGTGTTTTAATGTCAACATTGCAATTTCGCAATGATGATTAAAGGATACATCATGAAACTGAATAAACTGGCATTCGCAGGGCTTCTGGTTTTGGTGTGCGGCACCGCCTTTGCCGAACCCGGCCATGGTTGCGACAAGGGTAAATTTGACAAAGCCAACTGGCAGGAACACCGCCTGGAGCATTTTGAAAAACATCAGGAAAGATTGCACACTATTTTGCAACTGACCAGTGCCCAGGAAAACGCCTGGAAAAACTACCAGGCACAAATCAAGCCACAAGACAAAGCTGAGCATCCGGATGTGGCTGAGTTAAACAAACTCAATACGCTGCAACGCCTGGATAAAATGGAAGCCTGGGACAAAGAACGTGATACGCGCCAGGCTGAACGTGCAAAAGCAGTACGTGCGTTTTATGCGCAATTGAACGATGCGCAGAAGAAAGCCTTTGATGAAAATGCGTTTCCGCAACATGACGGACCACACCATGGTGGCCCCCGCCATGAAAAATAGTACCGTGCGTAAAACCATCCTGGTTTAATGCTGGAAACCGGCCACAATGGCCGGTTTTTGTGCTCAAATATTCACTCTTGTAAGCCCGAGACTTTGTTTATGACTGACGGCCATCCCGACACACATGTACTGGTAGTAGATGACGATGATGCGATTCGTGATCTGCTGTGTGATTTTCTGCAAGATAATCAGCTCATCACCCATCAGGCGGCCAATCACGCCCAAATGTGGCAAGCGTTAGAGCGACAACTGCCAGACGTGATTATCCTCGATATCAACATGCCGCAACGTAGCGGCATTGAACTGTGCCGTGAACTGCGTGAGTCACCCAAGTACCGCTTGCTACCGATTATCATGCTGACAGCGCGTACCAGCTCGCTGGATACCATTATGGGCCTGGAAACCGGTGCCGACGATTATGTGGCGAAACCGTTTGAACCACTGGAGCTGTTATCGCGTATCCGCAGTGTGATTCGTCGCGCGCGTATGCATGCAGAAAATCCTGGCAAAGCCCATCATGAAGAGTCTGCAGATAGCGGCATTTTGCGTTTTATTGAGTTTAATGAATGGAAGCTGGATATCCATAACCGCACCTTGATTGACCAAAGCAATACCAGCATTCCACTGTCTAATGCCGAGTTCAAATTCCTGCGGTTCATGCTGCTGCACGCTAACCGCACCCTGAGCCGCGATCAATTGATGGAAGAAATGCACGGCCGCGAAGCCGGCCCGTTTGATAGATCAATAGACTTACAAATCAGTAGATTAAGACAGAAACTTGAAGTGGATACTAAAAGTCCGTCCATGATCAAAACGCTACGTAATGAAGGCTATCTGCTCACCGCAGATGTCCGTTATCTTAAATAAAAGCGCACCTGACCATAAAGAGCACTACAGTGATGATAAAAAAATTGTTGGGCACCATGTCGGTCCGTATCTTCCTGATCACCGTCATTGGTATTCTGATCACCGCCATGGTAGTGAACATGCTGGGGCAACGCGACTCGCGCGAGAATGAAACACGCCTGCGCGACCAGTTCGCATTCGACCGCATTGAAAGCATGATCCGCATCCTGGAAGCGACCGTGCCCGAAAAACGCTCCGAGATACAAGACGTGTTTAAACGCATGGGCAGCCATGTCACACTGGGCGTAGAACCGCCGCAAAATGCGCCGCTGTTGCCAGCAGAATTAGCCAACCTCAACAACCTGCTGGTGCCTGAAGTGGCAGACTTTATCAGCCTGTCCAAGGCCAGCCATTGTGCACCGCGCCGTCCTCCACCACCGCCCGGATTTGGCGCACCGCCACCACATCCACATGGCCAATGCCTGGCGGTTTACACCCACCTTGAAGACAACACCCCGATTTTGATCGAACTGCACTACGGCGGTCATCGCCCTCCGGCCGGGCCACCGCATGAACGCAATCCGCTCACCATTGTGCTAGCATTCTTTGGCTTGATAAGCATTATCTGGGCCGTGGCTTCTGTCGCCACCCAGCCATTGCGCAAACTGGCAAACGCCGCCTTGCAACTGGCACACAATATCGAGCACGCGCCTTTAGCGGAAAATGAAGGTTCCACCGAAGTGCGCCATGCGGCTAAAGCCTTTAACGAAATGCAGCGCAGCATCCTCAAGCATATTCAGGAGCGCGGCTTTATTCTGGGCGCGATCGCACACGACCTGCAAACCCCGCTCACACGCTTGCGTTTGCGCCTGGAAAAGGTCAAAGACCAGGAGCTCAAACAAGGCTTAATCAAAGACCTCACCGCCACCCAGGAAATGGTACGCGAAGGCCTGGATTTTGCCCGCCTGTGCGGGGAAAACATCCATAAAAGCAAGGTAGACCTGACCGCACTGGCCACCGCAGTCTGTGATGACTTTGAAGATGCAGGCCACGCCATTGCCAGCAGCCTGCCCGCACAATCCATTACCATTCTCGGCTCGGCACACCTGCTTACACGTTGCCTGACCAACTTGCTGAACAATGCGACCACCTATGCGAAAACCCCTGCCCTGTCACTACACACCGAGGGCAACCAGGTGATATTCGTGATCTCCGATGACGGCCCCGGTATCCCGGCACAAGAACTGAATAACGTCCTGGAACCCTTCCGCAGGCTAGAGGACTCCCGCTCGCGGCAAACGGGCGGTACTGGCCTGGGCCTTGCTATTGCGCGCATGATTGTTGAAAAGCATGGTGGCAAACTGTCTATCAGCAATAAACCACTGCCTGCCTCCGGCCTAGTGATACGGATCACATTGCCGCTGCAATAATCGGGTTTGCAGCAGCGGACAACCTGGCAATCATGATGATTGAACTGCACAGGCGCCAAGGTGTAGACTAGTGCCCTTGCTTAAGGCATAAGCTATTAGTGCTTGGCAAAAAATCCGCACCGCCTAATTGCCTATCTTGTAAGCCATTGATTTAAAAACGGAGAAGTGGCAGAGCTGGTTGAATGTACCTGACTCGAAATCAGGCATACGCGTAAGCGTATCGAGGGTTCGAATCCCTCCTTCTCCGCCAACTAGTCTCTGAGCCTTATAGAATAAGGACTCCTAGCTAAATCAATGACTTAAAGAGTAATTTACCGCAGTGTGTGTTACACCGAACATATGAAAGAACACTATGTGCACACATCTTGCTAAACGCGGCTCTGTCTACTACTACAGACGAAAAACTCCTGTCGAACTTGTCCACCTCTTCGGCAAAGAGGTCATGAAATCCTTGGGTACAAAAGACCGCAAATTAGCGGAAACTTTAGTGCGTCAGTTTGCGACAGAATATGACATGCTTTTTGCGGCGGCTTCCGCAAACCTTGTACTAGAGCCTGAGCCAACCTCACAGGCAGATACACAGGCCACGCCTAAGGCAAAAGAATCCATTGGTAAAGGGCTTACCATTGATGACTCAGCGATTTACGCTTATCGCTTCCTTAAGCGCTTGAGAGAGCATAGAGAACAGGCTGCTCAAAGTGGGAATTATCAAGACTTCCAGCAGCGCTTAGATAACACGCTTGCCGATGCAAAGGAGTACTTAGTTACAGGTGTTCATCCGTTTGAGGACAACCCTGCGCCTATGTGGAAGCTGGAAGCTCAGATAAAGGCCATAAAGGCTCTTCGCAAGAACAAAGACCTACCATACATCGAAACGTATAAAAGCCCCGCCAGCGCCGCCGCAATGCCTCCTGAGCAGATAGGAGAAAGTCTGTCTCAACTCGTCGATAAATGGGCAGCAGAGCGCACGCCTAGACTCAAGACAGTTTCAAAAATGAGAACTGTCGCAGCTAGACTGGAGAAAGTTACAGGCGCTAAACCTATAGAGCAAATCTCTAAGCGGGACGTGGTAGCTTTCAAGGATGAGCTACTAGCATCAGGTAGCTCAGCAGCTAATACTAATCAGTACCTAACTGAACTGAATGTTCTACTCAACTTTGCTAAACAGCAAGCTATCATCGAGACCAACCCTGCTCAGGGTGTGCGCGTTAAGGTTAATGAGTCTGCGAAGGATAAGCGCCTTCCTTTTGACCTTCCGGCACTTACAGCTATATTCAACTCCCCTATCTATACTCGAGGAGAGAGACCTATTGGCGGTAAGGGCGAAGCCTCTTACTGGTTACCACTTCTTGCGTTATACACTGGAGCAAGGATTGAGGAGCTTTGTCAGCTTCAAGCCGAAGATATAAAACAAGAGCGCTATCAGGATGACAATGACGAAACCCGCGAAGTCTGGGTCATTAGCATTTCTGACGAAGGCGAAGACCAGAAGCTCAAGAACTTAGGTAGCAGAAGAAGAATCCCTGTTCACAACGTATTAATCGACCTCGGTTTCATCAAATATGTACAAGCACTAAACTCCAGCAGACTTTTTCCGCAGCTGACACCAGCGAAGAACTACGGAACATACAGCGCTAACTGGTCAAAATGGTTCGGTAACTACTTACGTAAGGTCATTGGCATTACTGACACACGCATGGTATTTCACAGCTTTAGACATTGCTTCAAAGACTACGCTAGAGCTGCCAGTATATCGACAGAGGTGCACAATGCGCTTACAGGCCATAGTAGTGGTGATGTAGCTGAACATTACGGCTCTAAGCACTATCCACTCCAGCCGCTTGTCCTAGCCATGGATAAATATAAAGTATCTGGTTTAGAGCTTACTCACGTCACTAAAGCCCAATACTAATTAGCAAAAAAAGTTTTGTCCTTGTATAGGAATACGCAATCGCAACATTTGCATATATCTAGCTGAGTACTAGCGCAGCAACTGCTAGCATTGCCCGTAGTGATAGAACCATTAAAGTCATGCAGTAAAATAAGTAGTAATGATTGAACAAAACATACTTGCTCACTCGAGACCAAGAAAAGTACTAGAAGTACGTAAATACACCTCGAGCATGAGCAAGTACTAGTATCCCCCGCACTCCCCTGCTCTCCAGTCCTACTGACTACAGCAATCCTCCTGAGTACAAGTGTAACGATAGAGTGTACTTATACGTGACACAAGTTACTCTCTATGTACTATCTTAAAAGTGTGTCAATAGACTCTAAATAGCAATTTATTGACAAGTGTTTCACATACTCTTAGACTATATTTAACACTTTCGCTAGGAGTCATTATGAGTAAAGCTACACAAGCCTCTGGTCATATCATCGGTTATGCAAGAGTCAGTACAGTAGACCAAGATACAGCTAGACAACTCGAAGCATTAAATCAACTAGGAGTAGATAGGTTGTTCGAGGATAGAGCAAGTGGTAAGGACGTTAATAGGCCCAAGCTAGATGAAGCAATGCAATATGCTCGTTCTGGAGACACTCTGGTAGTACATAGCTTAGACCGTCTTGCTCGTAACCTAGTAGACCTATTAAGGATTGTGGATGACCTAACTGCTAGAGGTGTGACTGTGAAGTTTCTCAAAGAGAACTTAGCTTTCACTAACTCTGAGAGCGACCATCTCTCTAAACTGATGTTACAGATGCTTGGTGCGTTTGCTCAGTTCGAGCGCAGTCTTATCAGGGAACGTCAGCGAGAAGGTATAGCTATCGCCAAGAAAGCTGGAGCCTTCAAAGGTAGGAAACAAGCTCTTACCGAAGAGCAAATCAAAAACCTGATTGCTCTCGATACTGCTCAACACGGCAAGAATCGCAGCGCACTTGCTGCACAATTTGGTATTAGTCGAAACAGTTTATATCGCTATCTTGATAAGTCAGAAACTGCCTCTCAACAGCAAATTATAAACGCTCACAATTAAACAGCATCGCGCTATGAGGCATTAACACTTTCGGCTGAAGCAATGCCCTTAGATTTGCAAGAAAATGCGTTTAAGAGGGGTTTATGTAGTTCGATTTTTTAGCTCTATTACAAGCTGACCAATAGCTTCTAATCTATTCTCAGCGGGTACTTCATTAATCAACAATACTAGTTCTTTAATGTCGTTTTCGCAGATGAACCAAATAGCTGGCTTACCTAGAACACTAGCTATCTTGTCGAGCATTGATAAAGGTGGACTGTGTTTACCGTTTTCGTATTGGTTTATGCGCACCTTTGCAGTAGCTTCATCTATGCCAGCCAGAACACCCAAAGCCTCTTGAGAAAGCTCAGCTTCCTCTCTTGCTTCACGCATCCGTATAGCTACAAGACTTTCTAACCGCATACTAGCTCTTTAAATTAAGAACTAGTTTTTACCTTTTTTCGCTTGCGCTGGAGTTAAGTTAAACTTAACCTTGTGTTTTACACTCTGACTTAACTTCACGCCACATGTATCAAGTATCAACAAAAAAACTATCGCTCTCAATAACAGCACTTTTATTCTCAAGCATTATTAATGCTGGCACCGATGCAAACCATAACTCCGAACAAGGAGAAACTTTAACCAATAGAATGACACAGCGTCCTATTGATAACTTTAACCCGAACATATCAAAGCTTCCTGTAGTACCTTCGGCAAGCAGTACAGGTAGTAAAGGCGAATATAAAGCTCTTACTCCATTACAACGAGAGGCAGACGCGGCAGGAGGTGCAATGCCTTTGCACTACAATGGCCCTACTTCCCGCAACAAAAGCGAATACGTTGAGACACAAGCCGACGTAGATGCCCGTAACGCGGCTCGTGCAGCTATCGAGAAAGACCTAAAGGCTACACCTGTCAAGGATGCCTTCAAAGAGTCCTTTGACGGCTATGCTCACAGTAATAGCGACGGCATCAAACAACTTCAATCCCAAGAGGATACAGACCCTAGCTATGATATAGGTCAGTATAGACAGCAGTTTCGTAGTGTTTATGATGAAGAAGACTGGGGTTTGCTAGAGCGCACCACTAACAAATATCAGTACGATGCGTTAGTTAAGAGTCTTAATGAAAAAGCTAGATTAAAATCAGTCGCAGAGAAAAGTCCGCTGGGTCACATTCTCGGCAGGATATTTGACCCTTTATTGATTATCCCTGGATTATTAGTAGTCTGGCTTTTTCGTCGCAACAAGACCGCAACCTCACAACCTTAAGAATTATTTAGCAGGAGCAAGCTCTCGCCAGTCACCAGTGTAGTTCGGGCTTTTAAGCTCCCGCTTCATAGCCCATTGCTTATGCACTCCCTCGGCAGCTAACCTAATAGCCCCCTTAGAGTACTTTTGATTAATTGCGTCCATAGTGCTCATTAGTAAGCCAGCCTTACCATCGCCAAGAGTAAACCCAAAAAGGTCAACTTGCTGGCTAGTAGCTGGTACTAAATCCATCAGCATTACGCCCGCCTTTTGGTAGTATATGTCCCTTTTATAAATACGTTTAAGCGCCCACAGTGCTGCTTTAGTTATCTGCATAGAGTTATCAGTAGATGCAGGCAGTGGCACTACTAAGCTAGCGCTGTAGTATTCTGCTTTATCAAATGGGCTGTTCTGGATAAATACGTACAACGCATTAGCAAAAAGCTTTTGCTTACGTAATCTAGCGCCTGCATTGCTAGCATGGAAACTTACAGCCTCTTGAAGCTCAACTAACGTGCTGACTCTTGAGCCAAACGAGCGTGAACTCATCACCTGCTTAGACTCGGGTAGTGTTTCCTCTAACTCTAGCCACGACTCACCATTAAGCTCTCTGACAGTTCTCTCCAGTAGCACACCGAACTCATCACGTATGCGCTTAGGGTTAGCGCGCTTTAGCCTAAGGACATCATGCACACCTAGTTTGTTAAGCTTAGCCTCGAGCTTATTGCCGATACCCCACACTTTGGACACAGGCAAGGTCTGCATTAGATTATCTAGCTCTGAATTGGTCATACTGGTGAAGTCACATACACCACGCATTTGCTCTTGTTTCTTAGCGCAATGATTAGCGAGCTTAGCTAGGGTTTTAGTTGTTCCAAAGCCCACACAAATAGGTAGCCCTGTCCATTGCATAACCGTGTCTTTAATTTCCTGTCCGTACTCAATCCAGTTACGCTTCATCCCCGTTAGCTCGAGAAAGGACTCGTCTATCGAGTACACCTCCTGCCTTGGAGCAAACTGCCTGAGGGTAGTCATAAAGCGATTGCTCATATTGGCGTATAGCTCGTAGTTTGACGAGAATGCGACTATACCCAGCTTCTTAGCCTGCTCCTCTATCTCGAACCAAGGCCTACACATCCAAAGCTCTATAAGCTCCTTAGCCTCTTTGCTCTGAGCTACCACGCAACCATCATTATTAGAGAGGACTACAACAGGCTTGCTTTTAAGGTCAGGCCTAAAGACTTTCTCGCATGATGCGTAAAATGAGTTCGCGTCACAGAGCGCGTACAAGCGTTTATTTGGGCTGATGAATGACATAGGTCACCACACCGAAGATTGTAAGCTCCTGCCCCTCAGAAAACGCAATTGGAGCATGGTCTGGATGCTCAGAAAGTAGCTTAACTGTATCCCCGCGCTTATACAGCCTCTTCACCATCCACTCACCATCGACAGCAGCAATCACTATGCTAGAGGACTTCGGTTTAAGTGCTCTGTCTACAATCACAGTGTCACCCTCGAAAATACCTGCTCCCTCCATGGAGTTACCTTTTACCTCAAAGAAGAACGTAGCTGGAGGATTGCTAATGTATCGCTCATTAAGGTCTAAAAACTTCTGCTCATAGTCTTGAGCTGGCGAGGGAAACCTAGACTGCCCCGCTTGCACAGTTCCACTATAAATTGGACGTAGTAGCTTAAGAGGGCTTAATGAAGCTGGTAGGACATTAGTAGCAGAATTTAAGCTTTGTGCTAAACGGATAGCTTTATATGTCTCGAGAGCGTTAGCAATATCTATAGCTACACTATTAGGTATTCGCATAGCTGTAGTTTTTTCCCCGTAGGGACTCATTGACTTCTTAGGGCCGGAGTTAGGTCTTTTTCCACCACGTGACATGATTGCATTTGAATAGTGTACACAGTTCAATAGTAACACATTAAACTTAAACCTTGCATTAAGTACACTCTGCCAAAAAAACACCACACCACTATATATTGTGTTACAAACAAACATGATGTACACTTATTGTGTTCGTATGCCCAATGCACACCTTCGTGTGTTGCGCTTCACTTACCAACGCGGCTTCATGGCTTCACGGCAAACAATCGCCATGTCGTCATACGCAGTGACCTTGAATTAGCAGCATCGATAGATGACGAGCTATTCGCGGTTAATGTAAGGCTAGCAAGCGAGTCTTCTACTCCCAGACATGATGGGAAGGCTCGTTCCAAACGTGAAGCTCAGCGCGATTGCGGGGGCCATGGTATGCGAGCAGCGGCTACAAAGAGCGTCTTGGGGCTCTTCATGGCAGCTCTCATGGTTACAACAGTGCTTAATTGCACGCTAACAGGGGAGAATGTTATGATAATGGGAATCATTCGCATCTGGTCGGCGCGGGAATTTGTGGAGACAGCAGCTCCAGAGGGCGATGCCCAATGCACACCTTCGTGTGTTGCGCTTCACTTACCAACGCGGCATAATGGCTTCACGGCAAACAATCGCCATGTCGTCATACGCAGTGACCTTGAATTAGCAGCATCGATAGATGACGAGCTATTCGCGGTTAATGTAAGGCCTTACTAGGGCGCATGTCTGGGGGAAATCATCGCATGCGCAACCTGCTAAATGAGTAATGCACTGCACTCTATAGCTTCATATGAAGCACTCCATACAGCTTGGAAACGCCTATTCAACGAGGCCAGACCTAAGTCAAGAGATACATACGGCATAGATAAAGTTAGCCTTAACGACTTCAAAGTCAATGAAGTCGCAAATCTCAAGCAAATCTCCAATGAGTTAAGACACGGAAAGTATACTTTCTTAGGTCTTAAACCCTACTTCATTCCAAAGCCTGGAGGTAAATTAAGACTTATATGCGTACCCTGCACTAGAGACCGTATCGTACAAGGGGCACTACTTAACTTTCTCTCTGAGCGCTACACCAGCAGGTTTAGTAATGCTGTTAGCTACGGATTCCTTAAGGACCGTGGCGTCAAGAAAGCGCTTTTAATCGCTCAGAGCAAAAGGACAGCTAAACCATGGGTCTTGAAAACTGACATTAAATCATTCTTCGATAATATAGACCGCGTAGACTTGAAGCTTAAATTAAAGAAAGTGGTAAGAGAGACTTCATTACACCCTCTTTTAAACAGCATCGTCGACGCGGAAATTGTGACATTCACTAGAACAGAAAGAAAAAAAGTGGCGTCACTAGAGATTAAACAAGGTAGAGGTGTGCGGCAAGGCATGCCGTTATCACCGTTCTTTTCAAATGTAGTACTAGAGAACTTTGACAAAGCCACTACTAAAGCTGGATATTCAGCGTTGCGATACGCAGATGATTTAATTTTCTTTGGACCTAATAATGACTTTTGTAAAGAAATCGAACGCTTTTGCATAAGGGAACTAAGTAGAATAGATTTAGCGATTCCCCCTTCCGGCATTCATGGCTCAAAGACTGTAATCTACGACCCAACCCAAGATGCAGACTTTCTAGGCCTAACGATAAGCCCTAGTGGAAAAGGTTATATAGTAAAGGTCTCTGACCAGCAAATCGCAAAGATTGTAGAAACATTCAATGATTTGAGCAAAGTTAGCGAACTTGTGGCTCGAAAATTGTCATTGGGCAACTTGGGAAACTATCTGAGGGCTAGGAAAGCAGGTTTTATCAATGCTTATGATGCCTGTACGAATCTAGCATCATTAGAAAGTCAACTTGATGACGTTGAACAACGGGTGCTAAGGATATTGTACGTTAAAGAATTAGGTATCAATCTAAGCGAGATTAGTGCAGAAGCATATGGCTTCCTAGGACTAAGAACCTGATATACATACAGGTAAAATGAGCTACAATTTAACGGTAAACTATTACACCTGACTCCAACAGGTGTAACACCGCATGGCGCTTATGTCATTGATTTTATTGGAGTGGTTAAGAATCCCTCCTTCTCCGCCAGAAACTATCTTGCATTGATCGCGCTCAACCGTAAGCCGCGTAAATATGTCGCGGCACCACCAATGCGCTCAGCAGTGCCAATTCATCAGTGATTTAGTGCGTTTCAAGCTTCATGTATACGTCTTCGTCTAACACCATATCCAAGACTTTTTCTGTGAACTCATCTGAACATTCGCTTGACCATTCAGCATTCTCACTGAACTCTTTGGTCATCATCGGCAAAAAGCTCATGTGCATGTATTGCCCATCATCCATTTTGAGTGCCTGCACTTGGTCGGGATGCTCAACTAATTCCCAGGTGTCTGGGATGTCTAATTCCACTTGAATGGTGACTAATAGTTTTTTCATATATGCCTTGTATTAAGTTGCTTGTTAAGGTTGTGGACTATAGGTGTTCTTTAGGTGAACCACAAGCAAACTTTCACTATCCATCCGTACAAAATTCTATTGGGGTATCAGCGAAGTTAAACTGAGACGGTGTGTGCCTCAGAGATAATAAGATAAGCCATGCTAGTATGACTAGCATTCAAGAGAAGTAGGAAGCGACATGAGAGTTAAAGGATTAAACAGTCGATACAACCAGGGCAGCGTCAAAGCAAGGATGTTTGCCGTGCTGTTTATAGTTGCACTCATTGTTGCTGGGTATTTTCTCCGAGAGAGCAATAAGACCCGGCAGGCAACCGTGGTTGACTCCGTTGATGCGGGGCATGTGGTGAGTATCGCTTTCATATCCACTACTTTTGGGGCAGATCACACCAAAGTTGAAACGGACAAAGGGACGTATATCGCTCATGGCAAACTTCAAGCAGAACAAGGAGCGGCGTTAAGGCTTGAGAAGCGATTGAATAAGCAGAAGTTTCTTTGTGAAACCTCAAGCAACGAATGTTGGAGGTTGGTCCTTTAAGCACAGATATTTAGGGCAGTAAATCCAACTCAGGAACAACTCCTATATCCATCGCTAATGATTCCTCGCATCCTAACTATTCGTGTTTGATGACACCTAAAATAGCTTGAAGGAGACAACTCGTTTGAGCTCGATAATCAGCGCTTCCCCGATCCGGTTAAGACGTACCGTCTCCGGTTTAAGGCACCTTTTGATGAGGTGCCTTTTTCTTTTCCGGTTGGCTTTAGTTTTAACAACCAGTTATAAACATGGAGGTCATTGCCAGCAAGGAAGTCACCTTGTATAACGAACCTAGGCTGTTGAGAGCTGAGTGGCGAATACGGTTCTGTGCTGCGTGCATGAACCATGTGCATAGATGGGCGAAAACTAGGCTTGCAAGGCGCGAATTTCTGGCAGATTTCGCCACCAGCCATACACATCCATGCCGCAACCAAACACATAGCGATTAGGCACGGTTAATCCCACGACATCGGCCAGCAACGGTTTTTGCAAGCCATTGTCTTTTTCGGTGAGCACAGCGGTCAGTACCTGTTCGGCACCTGCTTCACGGCAGTGTGCAACGACTGCTGCCAGCGTCACACCTTCATCCAGAATATCATCGAGTACAACAACGGTTTGCCCGGCCAGATCCAGTTCCGGGCGTTTACTCCAGACAATCTCTTGCCCGGTGGTGCCGTGATAACGGTTGGCCTGCAGGTAGTCCAACCGGGCAGGCAAGGCCAAGCGGCTCATTAACTGCCCAGCCAGGTATAAACCACCACGCATCACACACAACAGCACCACAGGCTGGCCGCCGGATAAGCGCTCGCGCAATTGTGCCGCCATGCGGTCTATCGCGAGGCCGACCTCTTCCGCAGTAAACACCACGTCCGAGTGTGCCAGCCAAAAGTCTGGCGATTGCTGTTGTGCTGCCTGCATGGTTGTTTAGATGGACAATGTTTTCAGGTAGCTTTTGAAGCTATCAGCAATTTCAGGATGCTTCAATCCCAGCTCCACGTTGGCCTGCATAAAGCCCAGTTTGCTACCGCAGTCATAACGCTTGCCTTTGTAGCGATAAGCCATGACTTTTTCGAATTCCATCAAAGCAGAAATACCATCGGTCAGCTGAATTTCACCACCCTTGCCTGGCTTCACATGCTCCAGGCAATCAAAAATACGTGGGCTCAACACATAACGGCCGACTACTGCCAGGTTAGAAGGCGCTTCTTCTGGCTTTGGTTTTTCTACCATG
Source organism: Methylophilus sp. 'Pure River' (assembly GCF_046765995.1). Lineage (NCBI taxonomy): Bacteria > Pseudomonadati > Pseudomonadota > Betaproteobacteria > Nitrosomonadales > Methylophilaceae > Methylophilus > Methylophilus sp. 'Pure River'. The sequence continues at coordinate 264,824 of NZ_JBKOUE010000005.1, forward strand.
CCTTTCACTTCAAGCAAGTCGTCAGTTTTAGCCACGGCATCCACCACGCCATAGCTGCTGGTTTCTTCCGGCGCCACGGTTTCAATGCCCAAAATAGAACATTGCTGCTCGGTATACATATCCACCATTTGCTTGGTGATAGAGACATCACCCACCAGTAAATCATCAGCCAGCAATACCGCAAATGGTTCGTTACCCACCACCGGCTTGGCACACAACACCGCATGACCCAGGCCCAACGCTTGTGATTGACGGATAAATACGCAGCTCACGCCTTTTGGCAGGATGCTGTGCACGATATCCAGCAGTTTTTGCTTGCCTGCGGCCTCCAGCTCGGCTTCCAGTTCGTAGGCTTTGTCAAAATGGTCGGCAATCGAACGCTTGTTGCGGCCAGTGATAAAAATCAGCTCGGTGGCACCAGCTGCAATCGCCTCTTCTGCGGCATATTGAATCAACGGCTTATCCACCACCGGCAGCATTTCCTTGGGGCTGGCTTTGGTCGCCGGCAAGAAACGGGTACCTAGCCCCGCTACCGGGAACACTGCTTTTGTAATTTTCTTCATGGTCGTATCCTAAAATAAAATAGTTATAAACATCATTAATAAAAAATCTGATTCAGCGTGCCAAGCATGATTTCAATTTTAACAACAGAACCACACTGGCCAACATCGCCGTGATCGCATTAGCAATAATGACCGGCCAATCCTGGATGAGGATGCCGTAAATCAGCCAAAGCAACACGCCGACGGTAAAAATCGTATACATAGGCAGTGAAATACCACTTAAGTCTCTGGTACGCCAGGATTGCACGACCTGTGGCACAAATGCTAGCGTAGTGCACACGGCAGCAATCGAGCCAATACAGAGATGGAAGGTGGTCATTTCAAATCTTCTACTTCGGCACCGAATGCCTGTAACTTAAGTTTTTTCAGCTGATCACGGTATTGCGCCGCTTTTTCAAACTCCAGGTTCTTGGCTGCATCATGCATGGCTTTTTCAATCCGCTTGAGCTCTTTGGTCAAGGTTTTTTCGCTCATGTTTTCGTAGCTGGCCTGCTCCTGCGCGGCCTTGCGTTCACGCTGGGCTTCGTCCTTATCGTAAACGCCATCAATAATATCCTTGATGCGTTTGGTCACGCCTTTAGGCGTGATGCCGTGTTCGGCATTAAATGCCAGTTGGATCTTGCGTCTGCGATCGGCTTCATCCATCGCCAGTTTCATGCTGCGGGTAATTTTGTTACCGTAAAAAATCACTTTGCCGTTGAGGTTGCGCGCTGCGCGGCCTGCGGTTTGGATCAATGACCGTTCAGAACGCAAGAAGCCTTCTTTGTCTGCATCCAGCACAGCCACCAGCGACACTTCTGGAATATCCAGGCCCTCGCGCAACAGGTTAATGCCCACCAGCACATCAAACTCGCCCAAACGCAAATCGCGGATAATTTCCACACGCTCTACGGTATCAATATCACTATGCAGATAGCGCACTTTGACGCCATGCTCGCTTAAGTAATCGGTCAAATCTTCGGCCATGCGCTTGGTGAGTGTGGTCGCCAGCACGCGTTCGCCCACCTCTACACGCAATTTAATTTCGCCCAGCAAATCATCCACTTGCGTATCAGCTGGTTTCACTGTGATCTCGGGGTCAACCAGGCCAGTCGGACGCGCGATCATCTCTACCACTTGCTGCTGGTGGTTTTTTTCATAATCTGCAGGCGTTGCTGACACAAACACGCACTGGCGCATAATGTGCTCAAACTCTTCAAACTTGAGCGGACGGTTATCCATGGCCGAAGGCAGCCGCCAACCATAATCGACCAGGTTGGATTTACGCGAGCGGTCACCTAAATACATGCCACCCACTTGCGGCACGGTGACGTGGCTTTCATCAATAATCATCAACGCATCTGCAGGCAGATAATCAATTAATGTGGGCGGTGGATTGCCTGGAGGACGGCCCGTTAAATGACGGCTGTAGTTCTCAATGCCTTTACAGAAGCCGATTTCATTGAGCATTTCCAGGTCAAAGCGTGTGCGCTGTTCAATACGCTGCGCTTCTACCAGCTTGTTTTCACTGAGGAAAAAGCTCACGCGCTGGCGCAGCTCTTCTTTAATCGTATCCATCGCCCGCACCGTGGCTTCACGCGCCGTCACATAATGGCTGGAAGGGAAAATACGGAAGTTATGGATTTTGTTAAACACCTGGCCGGTGAGCGGGTCAAACAACTGGATGCTCTCAATTTCATCATCAAACAGGCTGATGCGCACCGCTGTTTCACTGTTTTCTGACGGGAACACATCAATAATATCGCCACGCACCCTGAAACAACCACGGCTAAAGTCGAAATCGTTGCGGTCATACTGCATGTTAATCAGCTGCGTCACGATGTCTTTTTGCGCGACCTTTTTACCCTGGTGGATATGCAGCACCATGCCATGGTACTCACCCGGGTCACCTATACCGTAAATCGCCGACACCGTCGCCACGATCACCGTATCTTCGCGCTCCAGGATGGCTTTAGTCGCAGACAAGCGCATCTGCTCGATATGGTCGTTGATGCTGGAGTCTTTTTCAATAAACAGGTCGCGCGAAGGCACATAGGCTTCGGGCTGGTAGTAATCGTAATAACTGACGAAATACTCCACCGCATTATTGGGGAAAAACTCCCTGAATTCACTATAGAGCTGTGCCGCCAGTGTCTTGTTGGGGGCCATGACAATCGCCGGTTTACCCGTGCGTGCAATCACGTTAGCCATGGTGTAGGTTTTGCCTGACCCCGTCACGCCGAGCAAAGTTTGAAATTGCAGCCCCTCTTCAATGCCTTGCGTGAGCTTTTCAATCGCCTGTGGCTGATCGCCAGCAGGGGGAAACGGCTGGTGCAATTCGTATTTACTGCCAGGAAAAGTGACGATCACAAGAACAATCTGGAGACAAGAATGGTATAAATCATATTTTAACTGTTTTTGTGGTCACAGGCGCAGGATTTACAATTTTCGGAGATGCTTGCGGCCCGAACTTTTATCGCAAGAATCAGTCATTTTAAAAACATCAAAACGGGCACCTGGGGAATCACGTGAAACACTTGTTTTTAGCATGCATGTTACTCGGCACATCCGTTGCCAACGCCTATAACCAACAGGCCCTGATGGAAGCCTATTTTAGCGTCGTCATGATCCGTGGCTACAATCTGGATGGCGGCATGGCTTATGGTTCCGGCGTGGTGGTGGCAGACAATCAAGTGGTGACCAACTGCCATGTATTGCGTGCCACCAAACAACCTTGGGTATCACGCGGTGAGGACAGTTACCCGATTACCGACGTACGCGCCGACGCCTGGCACGACCTCTGCCTGGTCACCACCCACAACATGCCCTTTAAACCCGTGCAGCGCGGCAACAGCCTAACCCTCACGCGCGGGCAGGAAATCACCGCCATCGGCCACTCCAATGGCGTCCCGGCACCCATCACCTCCGTCGGTGAAATTCAGGGTCTCTACCCTACACAACCGGGCAATATGATACGCAGCAGCGCCAAGTTTCTCATGGGCGCCAGCGGTAGCGGCCTGTTTGACATGGAAGGCAGGCTGGTCGGCATCAACACTTTCAAAACTGCGGGCAATGGCGGCAGCATCCACTTTGCACTGCCTGTGGAATGGCTGGAAACCCTGGAAAAAATGCCTGCCAGCACAGAGTTTCCGGTACACGGCAAAGCGCTGTGGGAAGAAGATGAAGACAAAAAACCTTTTTATATGCGTGCCGCAGTGCCTGAGTCACGGCAAGACTGGGCAACCTTGCAAAAAGTGAGCACCTTATGGACGCAGCAAGAACCCACCAGCGCAGATGCCTGGTTTAGCCTGGGCCTGGCACAATTATCCTTAAAACAACTCACCTCGGCGGCCAGCGCCTTTGACCAGGCAGTCAGCCTGGACAAACAATTTGTCGAAGCCTGGTTCAAACGTGGTGAGGTCGCCCAGCAGCTCGGTGACCAGCAAACCGTGCATCAGATCGAGGCACAACTGCAGCAAATCGACCCCTTGTTGGTTTCCGTCTACCAGGCCTATCTCAGCTGCGAACAACATTGCCAGAAATAACGGCTTGATTATTTTGACAAAATAGCGTGCGCCAGCTTCCACAGCGGTGTTTTTTTGCGTAAAATATTGCGTTTTTCAATTTTTTGCAGGTCGCACTTAGCGGCCTGTTTGAGCATAGTCGACCAACAAGGAAGCAATCTTGAGCCAAGCTGCCGCCAACGTGCTGTCTGCACGCGTGTTATCCATTAAAGAATCCCCAACTTTGGCCATTACTGCCAAAGCTGCGAAATACAAATCCGAAGGTCGCCCGATTATTGCCCTGGCTGCTGGTGAGCCAGACTTTGATACGCCACAACATATTAAAGATGCAGCCAAGGCAGCGATTGATGCCGGTTACACCAAATACACGCCTGTCAGCGGCATTCCTGCGCTGAAAAAAGCCATTGTTAACAAGTTCAAAAATGAAAACGGTTTTGACTATGCCTTGAACGAAGTGATCGTCGGCGTGGGCGGTAAGCAAACTATTTTCAACCTGTGCCTGGCGGTATTGAATGCTGGCGATGAAGTGATTGTGCCAGCGCCTTACTGGGTGAGCTATGCCGATATCGCCATGGTCGCCGAAGCCAAACCGGTGATTCTCGAATGTGGCATTGAGCAAGGTTTTAAACCGCTGCCAGCACAACTCGAAGCGGCCATTAACGCTAAAACCAAGTTGGTCATGTTTAACTCCCCTTCCAACCCAACCGGCGCCGTCTATACCCTAGACGAATTAAAAGCCCTGGGGGAAGTGCTGCTGAAACACCCGCATGTGCTGGTTGCCACCGATGATATGTATGAGCACGTCAACCTGACGGGCGACAAATTCCATAACATCCTCAACGCAGCGCCAGGCCTCAAAGACCGTTGCATCGTGTTGAACGGCGTTTCAAAAGCCTACTCCATGACCGGCTGGCGTATTGGTTATGCTGCAGGCCCGGCTTACATTATTAAAGCCATGGAAATCCTGCAAAGCCAGTCCACCAGCAACCCGGCTTCAATTTCACAATATGCTGCCGAAGCAGCACTGAGTGGCTCACAAGACTGTATCAAGCCAATGGTAGCTGCCTTCCGTGAGCGCCATAAATATGTGGTAGACCGCTTTAACGCCATGCCAGGCCTGAGCTGTTTAATGGCCGGCGGTGCGTTCTATGCCTTCCCGGATGCACGTCAGGCCATCGCCAGCCTGCACCAGGCCGGCAAAATCAACGCAGCCACAGACATGGCATTAGCGGAATACCTGCTGGAAGAACACAATGTGGCCGTCGTGCCAGGTTCCGCTTTCGGCGCTGAAGGCTATTTCCGCATCTCATTCGCCACCAGCATGGAAAACCTGCGTGAAGCATTGGATCGTATTGAAAAAGCATTAAAGTAAGTAGCAAGCCAATGACTTACAATAAAAAAAGCGCCCTGGGGCGCTTTTTTTATTGGTGTGACAGATCAATCCTTAATAAAGTCTTTTAGCAGGCTTTGCTGCAATGCCACTTCACTCGGCAACCCGGTGTTCGCCATCAAACCAGCCACATCACTTGCCACCAAGCCTGCATGCCCACCAGCGGACGCAGAATGGTCCTGAATCAAATCCTCAATATGCAAAGCAACCGGCGCCTCAGCCGCAAATGCGCTAAAACCATCGCCCGCTGGCATCGCCCCCAGCAAAGCAGACAAATCCAGCACATCGTCTTTAGACTGAATCGCAGACAGCACCTGCTGCAATAACCACGGGTTCACCGCATCGTCACTGCTATCGGCCATAAAGTCAGCACTCAACTGCGTGTTCAAGGTGATGGTCTGCGACTCACTCACCTGCACCAGGCCACCCACAGTCGTTTCAACCGTCACAGCAGCACCGTGGCTGGTGACCAAACGATCGCCCTCACGCAACCAGTCGCCTGCTGCCAGACGATGATGCTGACCGCGGGCATCAATCACTTCTGCCACGCCATCCACACTCGCAATTTTTCCAACCATGGTTCGCATAGTATTCTCCTGACGCACATTATAAGTCAGCACCCTGACAAACCTGCCGCTGTCAAGGCCAGAGGCTCAGAATATTACAAAAATTTGCTTAAAACAGGGCGCGTGCAAGCCATTTCTAGCTGTCGATTTGTCAACTACAAAAAATATAAAATATTTCGCAAAAAGTGGTTGACCAAGGGGCGTGGTCTCAGTAATATAGCGCCTTCAAACGACGTACCGATTCCTCAATAGCTCAGTCGGTAGAGCGCCGGACTGTTAATCCGTAGGTCCCTGGTTCGAGCCCAGGTTGAGGAGCCAAATAAAAAAGGCCTTGCAGAAATGCAAGGCCTTTTGCTTTATTCGCCGTACTGAATAATGGTTTTCTAAAAAGACCACCTTTACCCCAGCTTCACGCAAGCTACTCCGCGTGAATAAAAGCCATCTGCCGATCCAAACACTGCTGCACTCTTCTCATCAGCACATCACTGCCACCTAACCTTTCAACAATAGGCAATAACTGTTGACGCGTTTTATCTTCAATATCGTCAATGATTGCTTTGGCAATATTTTCGTTAATACCGAAATGTGAAGCCGCACGTATGGCCAAGCTGAGCTTGGAAAGATTGTTGCCCGGGAAAATAGCCAGCGCCTGGTAATGGATGTTGCTGAGTTGCATTACCATGTCAAACGCGGGTGATAGTTGATATTGATTGCCTTTGACATGCAGCATGCCATGATTTTTGACGTGATCATCCGTATTGTCGATGATGAGGTTGAAGACCATTCTGCGGTACAGCTGATTTAAATCGTGCTCGGGGTTGGCCGAAATCTGCCTGATCACCTGCGCGAACTCAATATAACTGCCGCCATTTGAGTTGTAGGGGACATTAAGTAACGCAGATGCCGAGAGGTAATGTATGCGCGTTTCGTCATCCACCGTGCCAGCCCGGTCAAAACGTTGCACTAACAAAGCATACCCGCGATGTATCCGCTCCAGCTTGTGTGGAGGGACGTCTATGCCACAGAGTGCGGCCAGTGCCAGCACCGCGGCCTCAAGCAACTCTACATCGTGGTCATCGCTGCTTGCCGGAAATTTTGCAATCCACCTTTTATTATCGTGGATGAAATCCGCTTTGGGCCTGGCCCCACCCAGGCTGCCCCCTTTATTGAGCAGTCGACGCAGGTGCAACGGTATCTCCATGGCGACCTCTAGTCGCTTGACCGCCTCAGCCATTTCATCAAGTGAAAACAGTTCACTGTCGGCTGCTTGCAGTTGAATCGGCAAGGTCTCGGCGAAAGTCATTGCGCCAACGCGATTGGCGTTGGTGAGTAGCAATACATCAATATCATCGAGTGTGCGGCCCTGCTGCGACTCGAGCACCTTGCGGCCCCAGGCATCCGGCAACGCGTCACACAAAGTCAAAGGTAACGCGCCACCGTCACGCACGCGACGCTCGGCCACGCTGACGACTTCATTTTTAAGCGGTAGATGTAGCGGATTTAGTGCAAAGGCCTCAGGCGCCGCCAAAAATCCGGTGCCATAAGCCAATTGGCTGGACTCAATCACGCCTCTGCGCGCAAGTTTCAAAATCACCGCGGGCCTGACATCGTTATCGAACCTGGCAGCCAGGCCTATATAAATGGTGCGATTAGAAATCACGCTCGTCCTCTGAAATGAATGCGGCATCGGTTACGCCAGTTTTTTTTCTGGCGCGAATAGACGCACTAGCACTCACGGAGACAGGCGCAACAGCCTCCAGACTGTCCAATTGGCCAAACAGCCACAGTGCATTGGCAATAATGCCCACACTCGCGCTAGGCTTGCCAGCCTCAATCGCCCGGTAAGTATTCTGTGAACAGAGCAAGCGGGTTGACATCTCCTTCACTGTCCAGCCCAAAGCCACGCGGTTGGCACGCAGGCGCAAGCCTAGCGTTTCTAATGCCTTTAGCACATCCGGGTTAGCACTCGCTAGTGAATTTGTTTTTTTAGACATCAATAAATTAATATTTAATAGACTTAAAGTTCATTATATTGCGTTTTTATACGAAATCAATTCATTTTTAAGCAGCGTGATTAGGCCACATTTTGCATCATTCACAGGAATAGCCAGCCCGCCCGTAAAACTTATTGCCAGCAATACGAGTCAACGCTGATAATATTCCTCGGCGAGTTAATATTTCCTGGCGAGTAATTTCCACGCAAGTGAGCGCAAGCACGTGACGTCACGCCTATGCGAATATTGCCAGTGATGTAAAAGGATATGTATGTCTGATTTGGCATTGACCTTGGCCAGAATCCAGTTTGGGTTCACCATTTCGTTTCATATTGTGTTTCCGGCGATCACCATCGGCCTGGCCAGTTACCTGGCGGTGCTGGAGGCAAGCTGGTTAAAAACCAAAAATACGGTTTATCTGGACTTATATCATTTTTGGGTGAAGCTATTTTCTCTCTGTTTTGGCATGGGCGTGGTGTCTGGCCTGGTCATGGCCTATCAGTTCGGCACCAACTGGTCAGGGTTTTCAAGCGTCGCGGGCAGCGTCACCGGGCCATTGCTGGCTTATGAAGTGCTGACGGCCTTTTTTCTTGAAGCAGGATTTCTGGGCGTGATGTTGTTTGGCTGGAACAAGGTTGGCCCCACATTGCACTTTGCAGCCACCGTGATGGTAGCCATTGGTACGCTGGTCTCGGCCACCTGGATATTGGCCTCGAACAGCTGGATGCATACGCCACAGGGCTTCACATTGGTCGATGGCAAAGTGATTCCTGTTGACTGGTTCAAGATCATCTTTAACCCTTCTTTCCCCTACCGGCTGGTGCATATGGTCATAGGTGCTTACCTGGCAACGGCATTGTTTGTGGTTGCCTCTGGCGCCTGGCAATTACTGCGTGGCAAAGACAATGCCAGCGTCCGCAAAATGCTCTCTATGGGATTATGGTTGATTTTGCTGCTGGCGCCATTGCAAGTGGTGGTGGGCGACATGCATGGTTTAAACACCCTGAAACACCAGCCAGCAAAAATTGCTGCCATTGAAGCGCACTGGGAGAATAAAGGCGATGAAGCCACACCGTTAATACTATTAGCCTGGCCGGACATGGCGCAGGAAAAGAATCACTTTGCCTTAGAAATCCCCGTGTTAGGCAGTTTGATTTTACGCCATTCGCTCACTGCGCAGATCCCGGCACTCAAAGACTTTTCGCCGCAAGACAGGCCTAACGCCACCATTATTTTCTGGACCTTCCGCATCATGGTCGGTTTGGGCATGCTGATGATGTTGCTGGCCGCCACCTCATTATGGTTACGTTACAAAAAACAGCTATACCAACATAAGCCTTTCCTCACATTTGCCACCGCCATGGGCCCTGCCGGGGTGATTGCGATCCTGTCGGGCTGGTTTACCACAGAAATCGGCCGCCAGCCGTGGGTGGTGTATGGCGTGTTACGCACGGCAGATGCCGTGACACCGCATACCGCCAGTGAAGTCGGGCTAACCTTGGCTTTGTTCGTCATTATTTACCTGGCCGTATTTGGCATGGGCACGCTGTATGTATTGCGGCTGGTGAATATCGGGCCAAAAACGGATGAAGCGCTGCAAGGGGATGCCATCTCGGTGAACCCGGGCGTCGTGAATGCCTTTGCGCTGGCGCCAGAGTTTCATCCTGATGCCAAATCCCCCGCGACCGGAAAGGAAAAGTAAATGGACTTATCACTGGTATGGGCCATCATTATCCTGTTTGGCATCATGATGTATATCGTCATGGATGGCTTTGATCTGGGCATAGGCATCCTCTATCTTTTCTTTAAAGAAAAAGACGACCGTGACCTGATGATGAATACCGTCGCCCCGGTATGGGACGGCAACGAAACCTGGCTGGTGCTGGGCGGTGCAGGCTTGCTGGCCGCTTTCCCGCTGGCTTATGCGGTGATTTTAAGCGCCCTCTCCTTACCCTTGCTGTTGATGCTGATGGCATTGATTTTTCGCGGCGTGGCCTTCGAGTTCAGGTTTAGAGCCAAAGACACGGAAAGACACTTTTGGGACAAAGCGTTCTTATGCGGCTCAATCGCAGCGACTTTTTTCCAGGGCATGACGCTGGGCGCTTACTTGCAAGGCATTAAAATGGTCAACCAAGCCTATGCAGGTGGGCCGCTGGATTGGATTTCACCGTTCTCAATCTTTACCGGATTTGGTTTATTGTTCACCTATGCTTTATTAGGCAGCACTTGGCTCATTTTCAAAACCACAGGCGAACTGCAAGCCCGCTGTTACAAGCTGTCAAAGCACATTTCTATTATCTTGCTAGTCATTATTGGACTGATCAGCCTATGGACACCCTGGATGGATAGTCGCATCGCCGAGCGCTGGTTTAGTATGCCTAACCTGCTATGGCTATCGCCAGTCCCCTTGCTGGTCATTTTTTTCTTTTACAAATTGCAATGCGCACTTAAAGCCAAGGCTGAGACCAGCCCGTTTATGTATACGCTTGGCCTGGTGCTACTAGGCTATGCGGGCTTAGGCATCAGCATCTGGCCCAACATCATCCCGCCAGAAATGACCATACACGCGGCAGCCGCACCACCACAAAGCCAACAGTTTGCCCTCATTGGTGCCGTGATTATTATCCCGATTATCCTGGTCTATACCGCCTGGGGCTATTATGTGTTTCGTGGCAAAGTGAATAAAGATGAAGCCTATCATTAAGCGTCTGGGCTGGTTTGTGCTGATCTGGTTGGCCAGTATTGTGGCCTTGGCAACCGTCAGTCTACTCATAAAAGGATTGATGGTTGCGGCAGGCTGGCATACTTAAACTCAAACCATAAAAAAGGAGCCTAAGGCTCCTTTCTCACGAACGCCATTAATGCTGGCCAGCCAAGCCTAATTTGGCGCGTAGTTGCTGTGGCACAACCTCCCCGGCAGAATTACACAACTCTTTCATTAATGCCTGTTTACGCTGTCTTAATATCTCACCCATCTCTTTCAGGTTGAGTTTTTTCGACGCGCGTACCATGGGAAACATTTCGGTTTCCTCTTCCTCCACATGGTGGGCAATATATTCGCCCAACACTTTGACCTTGGCATCGTACATCTCATCTTGAGGATCCATGCTCTGAATCTGCCCAATCAGGTCTCTCGCACTATCATGCTCGACATTGGCTTCATTGAGCATATCGTCATCATGGGTAGCCTGACGGGCAGCCGGATAAAAGATTTCTTCCTCGGCAAGGGTGTGCGCAATCAACTCGGCACAGATTTGATTGGCGATTTTTACCTTACCGTGCATATCTGCTTGTTTGGCCAGTTTTTCATATTGGCTGAACAGTTTTTTAACCGCTGCATGGTCTTGCTTGAGCAGCACAATCACATCATGCCTGCCCCTACTCGTTTGTGCTCTGTTTGTCGTCGCCCGCTGGCCTGATTTCAAATGCGTTTCGGTTCTCATCACCTTCTCCAAAAATTGATAGAAAGCGTAATATTGAAACGAAATCTGGCGGCAATATAGGCAGCATAGACTGATAAAGCTGTCAGATACGCTTTACCAACCATTGGGCCACAATTGGCTTAACCAGCATGCAGCGGGATGGCCGAGGGAATTTTTCTTGCGTGTTCAAATCCAACCCGTTTACCATGCTCATGAAAAGCCAACTAAAATAGTCAGGTAAATCCACGCGCTATCCACCGCATGACAATGACCCAGCAACCTACCAAATGGAGAAGATTACGCGCCTGCCATGCCTGCGACATGGTCAGCGCGATCCCGGTGCTGCGCCCTGGTGAGCACGCCTGCTGCCCGCGTTGTGGACACGTGCTGGCCAGGCGTCACTTGCATCCGGTCCAGCGTAGCATTGCGTTAGCCATTAGTGCATTACTCACCTTACTGATTGCTGTCGCTTTCCCGTTTATCAGCATGGATACCAATGGCCTGGATAGCCAGATTGAGTTGCCCCAGACAGCCATCACCCTGGCGAATGTCCATCAGCCATTCGTGGCACTCATTGTCAGTTGTACTGCGTTTGTCCTGCCAGCCTTATATTTGATTGGGGTGATCCTCATGCAGGCCAATGTCCTGCGCAGGGTGCCGCGCGCTTACAGTGATGTCATTGCGCGCCTGTTTTCGCGCCTGCACCCCTGGATGATGGCCGATGTGTTTATGGTGGCCGCGCTGGTCAGCCTGGTGAAGTTGACCGACATTGGCGAGGTGCAGCTAGGCGCTTCATTCTGGGCCTATTGCGTGTTTGCGCTGCTGTTGCTAATGACCACGCGCTCAGTCGATATTGACTGGTTATGGTACCGGCTGGCTGGTGAGCCGCCGCCAGATACCAGCATTCATTGCGGCAGCAATGCGGCACAGCAACATGCCACCGGTTGCACTACTTGCGGTTTAATCAACACCCTCCCCGCCTCTATGACAGCAACGACTTATGCATGTAGCCGCTGTGGTAGCACCCTGCATATGCGCAAGCCCAACAGCCTGGAGTTTACCTGGGCATTATTAATCACCGCCGCAGTGCTCTACATCCCCGCCAATGCTTACCCGATGATGATCACCACTTCATTGGGACAGACACACTCGTCCACCATTATTGGCGGCATGCTGGAGCTATGGCAACATGGCTCAGAGCCGATTGCAGTGGTCATTTTTGTCGCCAGCGTACTGGTGCCGATTATTAAGATGCTCATACTGGTCTTACTCACCTGCCTGGCACAACATCCAGGCCCACTCAGTGCACAGCAAAAAACCAGGCTTTACCGCCTGACAGAACTCATAGGCCGCTGGTCCATGGTCGATGTATTTGTCGTCGCCATCATGGTTGCCTTGATACAATCAGGCAACCTGATGTCTGTGTTGCCAGGCCCGGCAGCACTGGCGTTTTGCGCGGTGGTGATTACTACCATGCTGGCTGCCATGGCGTTTGACCCGCGCCTGCTCTGGGACACCCAAGGAAACACGCATGACCGAGAATAATCAAGAGAATTCCCAAGAAAATACCCAGCTGCTGGCCAAAGTCAGCAAACAGGCACGGCTGTCACCCATCTGGATCGTCCCTATCGTCGCCCTGCTCATCGGCTTGTGGCTCATTTACGACAACTACACCAAGGCGGGCAAGCAAATCACCCTGTCACTCACCAATGCCGAGGGCATAGAGGCAGGCAAAACCAAAATCAAGGTGCATAGCGTAGATATCGGCCTGGTGGAACAAGTCACGCTGTCAGAAGACCTCACCCATATTGAAGTACTGGCGCGCATTACGCCTAAAGCACAGCCCATGCTGGTCAAAGACACCCAGTTGTGGGTGGTCAAGCCACGCATCGGGCTAGAAGGCATCAGCGGCCTGAATACGGTGATTTCCGGGTCTTATATTCAATTGCAACCGGGCAAAAGCCAGGAAGAAACCGACCAGTTCACCGTGCTGGATCAACCGCCGATTTCACTCAATGGTGCGCAGGGTGTGCACGTTAACCTGATCGGCAAAGTCGGAAACTCTTTGCGCGTGGGTGATCCGGTGAGTTATCAGGGCTTACGCGTAGGCCGTGTGGTCAGTGCCACTTTTGACCCCAAGCAACGCCAGATGCAACATGAACTCTTTGTCGAACATCCTTACGATGTGCTGGTCACCGACAACACACGCTTTTGGACCACCGTGGGCATTGATGTCAAACTGGATTCCGAAGGCTTTAAGGCCAATATTCCAACCGTGGAGTCTCTCATCGCAGGTGGCGTCAGTTTCGGCCATGTCGATGACAGGCCGATGGGCAAACCGGTGCGCTCCGAGGCCACCTTTGAACTGTTTGCCAATGAAGAGGCGGCACGCCAGCAAACCTACGACCAATACCTGGAATATGTGCTACTGGTAGATGACACCGTACGCGGCCTATCCAAAGGCGCGCCGGTAGAATTCCGCGGCTTGCGTGTGGGCACAGTGATGAATGTGCCGTGGAAATTTAACTCGCCAGAACGTAAAAAAGACTTCCGTTACGCCATCCCGGTGTTGATCCACCTGGAACCTGGCCGCCTAGCCGATAATGACAAGGCTGACCTGGAAGAATGGAAAACCCGCATCGCGCAGATGTTGCAGCGAGGCCTGCATGCCACCCTTAAATCCGGCAACCTGATTACGGGCTCGGTATTTGTTGACCTCAATATGGACGGACACGGCCCTAAGGCTTACAAGCGCGAGCGTTTTGAAGGATTGCCAGTGATGCCAACCACCTCGACTAACCTGGCCCAGATTGAACAAAAACTGTCTGACCTGCTGGATAAACTCAATGGTTTGAAAGTCGAACCGGTCTTGTCCGGCCTGGATAAAAACCTGCAGCAGTCTGAAAAAACCATGCAGGAAATCCGTGCCCTGAGCCAGCAAGTGAACCAACTGCTCAGCCAGCCTGACTTGCAGCAGATGCCAGCCAATATCAACCAGACCATGCAGGACCTGCGCACGACATTAAAAGGCTTGTCGCCAGAATCGCCGGCCTACCAGGAACTCACCACCACCCTGCAACGCCTGGATAAAGCCTTGCGTGATATCCAGCCGCTGGCGCGCACCTTGAATGAGCAGCCAAATGCCATCCTGTTTGACCGCAAACCAGCTAACGACCCAGTGCCAATGGCGCCGGCAGCCCCGTAAGGAACGCGACTGATGACAAAAACAATACAATTACGATTTGGGCTGGCGGTATTGCTGGGACTCAGCTTAAGCGGCTGCTTCAAATCCAACCCACCGGTGAAAACCGAACGTTACAGCCTGCCGGAAGTCACAACGCCGCAGCCTGCCACCACGAAAACGCCCACACTGACGCGCACCCTCGCACTTGGCCGTCTCCAGTTGGCCGATTACCTGGATACAGACCGCATCATCATCCAGACCGACGATATCACCATGCAGCCAGCACGTGACCATCTTTGGGTAGACAACCTGTCGCAGGAGTTACGACGCGGCCTGCGCGCACGCCTCGCCAGCCGATTAGGAAATACCCTTGTGGTTGACCCGCAACCTGGCTTGCCCGCCGCCAACACCCTGCACCTGACCATAGAGCAGTTTCACGGGCAGATGCGCGGTTATGCCGTCCTCAGCGGGCAATGGCAACTTATCAGCGCCAATCAGGTGGCAGGCCCCAGCCGGGCATTCAAGTTCAGCACACCGTTGGCTGAAAACGGTTATCCAGCCTTGGTACGTGCCTTGGGCCAGGATCTGGACCTGCTGAGTGAGCAAATTGTCAGCCAGTTACAAACTTTGCCCTAGCAACGACATTTTTAAGCTCAACGGGTAGTGACCGCGGCGCCAATTTGCTATGATGAAATTTCTTTTCATAAAATAACAAGTCAGGAGCAAGTGATGGGATTATTTTCTTTTATCAAAGAAGCAGGTGAAAAACTATTTGGCGCCGGAGAAGCCAAAGCCGCACAGGAAACAGCAAGCAAGGCACCTACCCCGGTAAACGTTGACGCGGCTAACGCGGCCGCGGCCAAAGCCATTCAAAGCTATATTGCCAAAAACAATTTACCGACCACCGGCTATGATGTGAAGTTTGATGGCGCCAGTGGCACCGTGATCGTACAAGGCAATATTGATACGCAAGAAAATAAAGAAAAAATCTTGCTCTGCTGTGGCAATGTCGCGGGTGTTGAGGCGGTACAAGACCAGCTTCACGTCCCCAGCCCAGCACCTGAAGCCAGGTTTTACACGGTGGTGAAAGGGGATACCTTGTCTAAAGTCGCCAAAGAAATGTATGGCAATGCCAATAGCTATATGAAAATTTTCGAGGCCAATCGCCCTATGCTCAACCATCCAGACAAAATCTATCCTGGCCAGGTCTTGCGTATCCCAGATTAAACATCTCACATCACAATAGCTAATCACTCATCTTATAAAGGACACGACTATGTCATCATTCATTCGTTTATTACTGATTGCTACCTTGAGCAGCACGCTGTTGGTGGCTTGCGGTGACAAAGAGCCACAGATTGAACAAGCCATTGAATCTGCACAAGAACATGCTGACACAGCGGCCAGCGAAGCCAAAGATGCCGCAGCTGATGCCGTCAAGGCAGCGAAGGAAGCAGCGGCTGCCGCTGAGCAGCAAGCCGCCGAAACGGCAGACGCAGCGAAAGCCGCTGTCGAAGATAAATAAGCATTTTATAGCCTGCTTGCAACCCGCATTTATGCGGGTTTTTTATTGGCTATTTGCCACACGTTAGTTAGTAATTCTTTGCCTTATTTAATGCTTGCTCACGTCCGCCCTACGGAATGTTTCATGTACACTGCGTCGAGATTTGATACTTTACTGGACAATAGGCTTGCAACGTTTCTTATTCTGGATGCTGATTGCGTTATGGGTTTCCCTGATGCCGCAGGCCTCAGCAGCCGCGCCGACCCTGCTTGGCACGACCTGCATGAACAGCAAAGGGGTGATTGTTGCCAGCATTCCGCTGCAAGGCGGTAAATTCGTCTGCCAAAGCGTGTTGAATATTTCACATGCCGACCAGTATGTGATTGACTTCAAAAACACCTCGACCATCGCGCATTTTCAACATGAAATCACCGACAGCAACCAACAAACCAGCATTATCAAAGGTGGTTTAAGCAGTCCGGAAAGCGATCCTTTCATGCTCAGGCATGGCCGTATTATTCACCTGACGCCTGGTACTTACCGGTTGATCACCTGGCTGCAATCTCCTTATTACCTGGCACAACCTGAAGTGTTTGTCTCTGAACTGGCCAGCTACCAGCAGCAGGTCAACTTCACCAGCGCGACCAGCCTGTTGCTGCTCGGTGTGCTATTAGGTATCTTCACCTATTATGCAGCAATAGGCGCCGCCCCCGGCCATGCGACCGAGCGTATGTACGCCCTGTTTATCCTCGGCAACCTGGTTTTCCAAAGTGCGGCGCTGGGTGCCTTTAAACAGTTGTTTGAATGGCATTGGTTCTACCTCACCAGCTTGCCTATTCTGTTCTCCAACCTGGCTTATGTCAGCTTTGTCTGCCACTTGCTGGGCATCAACCCGTTGCACCATCCAAAGCTTTACCATCTGTCCCTGCTAGCCCGCATCGCCCTGCTGGCCCTGCTGGTCACAGCCATGATCTTCCCTAACTGGATGCTGGAAATGGATAGATTTGGCGTGGCCATTTTCCTGACATTTGGCCTGATCTGTGGCATCAGGCTCAGTTTAAAAAAACACCGCATTGCCCAACTCTACCTGATTGCCATCACCGTCTTTGGTGTACTGGGGGGATTATCCATCACGGCAGAACGCCTGACTTCCAACGCCTGGACCATAGAACAACTCGGCCTGATCGCCGTTGCGGTCGAAGCCATCATGCTCTCGCTACTGGTTGCTTTCCAGATTAACCGGTTGCATAAAGAAAAAGAGCACATGCTGGCTGAACTGCAAAGCACACGCTCATTAGCCATGACAGACAGGCTCACGGAAATGCCGAACCGGCATGCGCTTGAGAACCAAATGCTGCAGTTTCCAGAGCATGGTTGCTTGATGTTTCTAGACATGGATAACCTTAAGTATGTGAACGACCATTTCGGCCACGAGGCTGGCGATCATTTATTAAAAAGCTTCAGCCAGATCCTCTCCAAAAAACTGGATATCCACGGCCAGTTATATCGCCTGGGTGGCGATGAATTTGCCATCGTGTGCCATGAGGATGATGTGGAATGGTGCCAGCATCAGCTTGAATACACACATCTGCAAATGCAGAAAGAAGGGTTTGTCAGCGCTGGCGCCAGCATGGGCGTCGTCTTTGCCCATGAAGCCAGCAATACCGAAGAACTGATGCGCATTGCCGACAAACGCATGTACGCCAACAAACGTTCGCGCAAAAACCGCAAAGAAATGATACAAGTGCTCGCCAACTAAGGCTGACAGCTGCACTCTGCTTTACCTTCCTCAGCGTTGAATCACCTGTTTTTTTTACAAACTAGGCGTGCCATTGCCTGTATAAATGATTTACACTCTAAATAATTATACATTCATGAATGTATTTTTATTGTGCGTCCCCACATGCAGAACCATCCAACGCTGGCGGCTGTCTGGTAACAAAACAAAGAGAGAATCATGCCTTTATTGACTACCCTGCTTATCCTCATCGTCACCGCCCGCCTGCTAGGCCAGGTATTCAGCCGCTTTAACCAACCGGCGATTATTGGTGAAATGCTGGCCGGGGTGATTCTGGGCCCCAGCATTCTCAACCTGATTGCGCCAACCCCGGCGCTATCAGGCATCTCTGAGTTCGCCGTGTTTTTGATCGTGCTTTCTGCAGGTCTGGAGATGAACTTCAAGGAAGTGATCGATTCCATGCGCGGCAAAGGCGTGGTCATTGCCCTGTTAGGATTTTTACTACCACTCACCGGTGGCATCCTGGTGGGCATAGGCTTTGGCCTCGATGTCAGCCGCACGATTTTTCTTGGCTTGTGCGTGTCGATTACGGCACTGCCAGTCACCGTCAGCATCTTGCAGAGCTTTAAATTACTGGACTCCAACATCGCGCGCTACTCGGTCGCTACCGCTATTTTTAACGATATTGCTGCCCTGCTGGTATTGGGCGTGATTCTTAACCTGCCGGAACAAAAATCCTACCAGGCCGTGGGCGGTGCTATTTTCCATGCCAGTTGGAAGCTGATCCTGCTGATTGTACTCATTGTCAGCGTCAGCTTGCTGATTAAAAAAGTCATTGAAAAAGGCATCAGCATAGACCAGTGGTCAGAAAAGCTGGTGGAATTGATAGGCAACGAAGCCCTCTTCGGCCTGCTATTGCTGCTGGTGCTGATATTCGGCTCGGTCAGTGCTGCGCTGGGCTTCCATTTCGTCATAGGCGCATTTTTTGGCGCTCTGCTCATAGACCGCAAGTTCTTCCTGCCCGCTCGCTACAAAGAGCTCGAGTTAACCCTGAGCTCAATTACAGGTGGATTCTTGGCACCGGTATTTTTTGCCTACCTTGGCCTGGAGTTCAAAATGCAAGTCATCGACTCATTCTGGTTTGTCGCGGTCGTGCTCGCCGTGTCTATCGTGACCAAAATCCTCGCTGGCTGGCTGGGTGGCCGCCTCATCGGCCTCTCTAAAAGCGACTCACTAGGCATAGGCTTTATCCTCAATGGCCGTGGCGTCATGGAGCTGGTCATTGCCAGCATCGCCTACGACCGCGGCTTTATTGGCCAGGACCTGTTCTCGGTGCTGGTGCTGATGGGTGTGGTGACCACCATGATTACGCCACTGATGTTCCGCAAATGGGTGATGCCGCAACTGGAAAACCGGACTCGCTAACATCAAACCTATTGACATCAATTGACAAAAAGAGAACACTAATTAGCAAACAAACCATTCTATAAAAGACTGGATACTCCTTTGAGCGCACACCCTACTGCTTCATCGGTTCAACATGTCAACCCAATAGACAGCGGGCCGCTGTCTATTGCGGAGCAAAACCAGCTGCTCACCTTACAACGCGCCATCCTGGAGTCAGTCGCACGCGGCGCAGATCACATGGAAGTGATCAACCAAATCTGCCGCCTGGCCGAAAACCTGCTCACCAATGCCTTCAGCTCTGTCATGCTGATGGATGACAATAACGAATTGCTCAACGTCTACGCCGCACCCAGCCTCACCCTGGCACAAATCCACAAAATCAACGGTTTGCGCCCCAGCCCAGGTGGCGGCTCTTGCGGCAATGTGATTTACCAGCAAAAAGTGCAATATGTCAGTAATACCTTTACCGACGAACGCTGGCAAGATATCCGCCACCTGGCCTATGAGTTTGACGTCAGATCCTGCTGGTCTATCCCAATTTTTTCCGCCGAAAACAAGGTCATTGGTACCTTCGCCCTCTCCAGCTTTGAGCACCGTGAGCCAGGCCAGTTTCACCGCATGCTGCTAGAAATCGGCTCAGCCATCATAGGGATCGTGCTCAACCGCAATAAATCACAAGAGAGCCTGCGCCAGTTTGAAAAAGTGTTTGAAGGCAGTGAGCAAGGCATTATGGTGACCGATGTACGCCAGGTGATTTTGTCTGTGAATCCGGCATTTACCAAGATGCAAGGCTTTACCCTGGATGACATTAAGGGCAAAACGCCTAAAGTCCTTTCCTCCGGCCTGCACGATGCAGGTTTCTACCGCAACCTGTGGGAGAGTGTCACCAACTTTGGCCATTGGCGTGGTGAAATCTGGAACCGGCGCAAAAACGGCGAAGTGTTCCCCGAGTGGCTCTCTATTACCGAAGTCAAAAATACCGCCGGAGAAGTCACGCATTACGTAGGCACCTTCAGTGATATCAGTGACCTCAAGTCGGCACAAAAAGAGATTCAGTATTTATCCTCACATGACGCCCTGACCGGCCTGCCAGACATTACCCTGTTCCGCGACAGGCTGGAAAACGCCATTTCCATGGCGGCTACGGCCAATAGCAACATTGGCGTACTCGCGCTCAACCTGGATAACTTCAAGTTCCTCAATGACTCACTAGGCTATGCCTCGGGCGACAAGCTGCTGAGACTATTTGCCGAGCGCCTCAAAGCCTGCTTGCGCGAGACTGACAGCATCTGCCGCCACGGCGGCGATGAATTCATTATCCTGCTCAATCATATGCACGATGATGAGTCCATCAGCTACATTGTAGATACGCTGCTCAACGAAATCTCGTCGCCATTCGCCTTTGCCGGTAACAATATTTCCACCTCCTGCTCAGTCGGTGTCGCCGTCTACCCCACCGATGGCAACGACTTTGAAAAATTGTTTGGCCGCGCGCGTAAAGCCATGTCGCAAGCCAAAGAAGAAGGCCGTAACACGGCCCGTTTCTTTACTGAGAAACTGAATACTGACAGCCTGCACTACCTCAACATCGCCTACGGCCTGCGCGAAGCCCTCGCCCACCACCAGTTTGAGCTACATTACCAGCCGCAAATTAACCTCAGCAGCGCCCAAGTCATTGGCGCCGAAGCGCTGATTCGCTGGCGTCATCCACACAACGGCATGCAACCTCCGGCACAATTTATCGCCATTGCCGAGCAGACCGGCCTAATTGTCGAGATTGGTGAGTGGGTGATAGAAGAAGCCTGCCGCCAGGCCATGGAATGGCAAAAGAACGGCCTGCCACCGCTCAGCATTGCCGTCAACGTCTCTGCCGTTCAATTCCGCCGCGGCAACCTTGATAAGGTGATTATCAAAGCCCTGGAAAGAACCGGCCTCGAACCACGCCTGCTAGAACTCGAACTCACTGAGTCTATTTTGCTCGAAGATATAGACCACCTGCTCGCCCAGCTCGATGTGCTGAAACAGCTAGGGGTGAAACTCGCCATCGATGATTTCGGCACTGGCTACTCCAGCCTCGCCTACCTCAAACGATTCAATATCGACCGCCTCAAAATCGACCAATCGTTTGTGCGTGATATCAACACCGACCCCAACGACGCCGCCATTGTGCGCGCCATTGTGCAGATGGCACATACCTTGAATTTAGAAGTGATCGCCGAAGGCGTAGAAGATGAAGCCATGCTCAAGCATTTGCGTGAATCCGGCTGTGATGAAGTACAAGGATATTTGTTCTCTAAGCCGCTGCCTGCGCACGCGTTTGAAGCATTTATAAACAGCCGCTAATCCAGTGTGAGCCGCAACGCATTAGCCAGCAAATGCCTTGTGATAACTTGCCGGGGAGAATCGTACGGCAAGCAAAGTGATAAGGAACACGGCCACAAATACGCCCATCCATGCCCACGACAAGTGCGTAAATTCGCGCTTCACCCAACCCGCTAAGAATGGCATCAAACTGGCGATCATATAACCGCCACCTTGCACAAAAGCCGCCAGATCGCCAGAAAACCTGGGATCATCCAAATGATCCATCGCCAAAATCAGTGATAACGGAAATAACGCACCTACCCCCAAGCCTAGCAACACCATGGCCACGAATGCCATGCTGATAGGTGCCACAACCATCACCGCCAACCCGGCCAACGTGCAACCCAAAGCGGTAAAGAGCAATGGGCGGCGATCATGATATTTGCCCACCACGGCTGAAACAATCACTCCCGCAATCACCTCGGTTAATGTCAAACCCGCCAATATATCTCCGGCTAACTGGCGGCTCTGGCCGAGCTCGACATAGAACGGCGGCAACCAGGCAAGAATCAGCGTATATACACCTGTGCCAATGCCGAAAAACAGCATCAGCGCCCAAGCTCTGCTATAGCGCCAAAACTGCATGGGCGCATGCTGCGTTTGAATGACTGCAGGCCGTTTACGCGGTGCCGTAGCAGTAATCCAGGCAATCAATGCCACCACTGCTGGCAACGCCCACCAAGCCAAGGTGTGCTGCCAACCCAGCGTTTCATTCAGCCGGGCCGCGCTCGCGGCGGCCACAGCAGCCCCGCCCATAATGCCGGTGGTATACAAACCCATCATGCGGCCAGTGGCTGCCCCAAAGTGCCCTTTGATCAAGCCGGGCAATAATGCCTGCACCAGCGCAACCCCTACCCCAACCACTGCAGCACTGGCTAACATAGCCAACGCGGAATCCCAATAACCGCGAGCGGCACAAGCCAGCATAATCAATATTACCCCTAAGGTAACACCGTTCACCTCACCCAACTTTTGACGTAAAGACTGCGACAACAACGCCCCCAGGCCCATTAAAAATACAGGCAACGTGGTCAGCAAACCCGCCCCTGTCGCATCCAGGCCAGTGCCTTGTTGAATCAAATCCAACAACGGGCCAAGTGCCGCCATCGCCGGACGTAAATTGACGGCGACTAACAGAATTGCAACCATCAGCCACCAGCGCCCTGCTTTCATCACACACGCCTCCCACAGTAGGTTAATATCACATTTATCTTGAGTTCAAGATATATTCAGACTACGGTTAATTTATCTTGAAGTCAAGATAAATGCAGGAGCAAACATGCGCAAAAAAGAAGATGCCGTCGACCACATCATGAACCAATGGCGACGCGAACGCCCCGACCTCGACCCAAGCCCCATGGGCTTAATTGGCCGCCTCGCGCGCTGCGAAATGCTGCTCAGGCGCAAGCTAGACCAGACCTTTGAACACTTTGGCATGACCAGTTGGGAATTTGATGTGCTAGCAACGCTTAGGCGCGCTGGCCCTCCTTACAGCCTGGCCCCAACTGCCCTCTACTCTTCCCTCATGGTCACCTCAGGCACCATGACGCATAGGCTACAACGGTTGGAAAAAGTCGGGCTAGTGGAGCGCGTCAAAAGCAGTGAAGACCTGCGCAGCATGCTTGTGCAACTCACAGAAGCTGGACTAAACCTGATCAATCAAGCAGTGGAAGCGCACATCGCCAATGAGAAAGCCATACTCGACTCATTACCCGCTGAATCACGTAAGCAATTGGATAACCATTTGGTGACGATGCTAGCGGTACTGGAAACATCGATGGATGAGCCAACAACATAAACGCTTTTAACCAGCAGAACCCGAAGCAGAAAAACCCACCAAGCACTCCTTCTACATCCTCGCCCTCACCGCAGTTGCCACCAGCATAGATGCCATGGCCGTGGGCTTCAGCCTGGCGTTTATGGATGTGAATATATTCATTACAGCGGCAGCCATTGGTTTAGCCACATTTACCATGGTGACCATCGGCGTGATGCTTGGGCGTGTATTAGGCTTAATGTTTGGGAAACGCTTGGAGATAGTTAGCGGCTTGCACTCATTACCAATAGGTCTTATATTCTTTAGGGCATTTTTCTACTTGATCTGTACAAGCTGCATTAGTAGCACATTTGGATTAATATCGAATAGATATCTATGATTTCATAAACTTCAATCTTCTAGAAAACTTACTTAATGAAAACTACTAAAATAAGAAATCAGCTACTAGTATTAAGCATAATATTGCTTAGCTTAATTATTTTAAATTCAGCCGATTCAAAAGAAGTAAGCAATACTAAAGAGATTGATGAGCTCTCTAAAAAAGTGGAGACTCTAGAATTAAAAATGCAAACATCTCTTGAGCATAACGAAAAAATAATTCAAACAAAAATTGAATTAACTCAAGCTATAGCAAATGAGGCCAAGACAAGAACTGAAGTAGCAAATTATTGGCTAAATCTAATCACGATTTTCTTGAGTGCTATAACTTTAATGACTGTAGTGATTCCATTTATATTACAAAGTGAATCGCCACTAACTTTGTAGACACTGTTCAGCCGATTGATTGAACTGCTTTTCAAAGTCTATCGGAGATAGCAAG